>WREK01000025.1 GCA_009779355.1 Betaproteobacteria bacterium
CGCGCTGGTCAAGGGCGTCACCGATTTCGTCGTTGCCGACACCGAAGAGCTTCGCGCCCGGTTGGAGGCGGAAGGCAAACCGCCGCTTGCGGTCATCGAAGGCCCGCTCATGGCGGGAATGGAGGCGGTCGGCGAGCTTTTCGGCGCGGGGAAGATGTTTCTGCCGCAGGTGGTGAAATCCGCGCGGGTCATGAAACAGGCGGTGGCGCACCTCGTCCCTTTCATCGAAGCGGAGAAGGCGCGAAGCGGCGGGGCGGGCAAGGGCCGCATCGTGCTTGCCACGGTGAAGGGCGACGTGCACGACATCGGCAAGAACATCGTATCCGTCGTGCTGGCCTGCAACGGCTTCGAGGTAATCGACCTCGGCGTGATGGTTCCTGCCGACAAGATACTGGCTGCTGCGCGTGAGCATGATGCTGCCGCAATCGGTTTGTCCGGCCTCATCACCCCCTCGCTGGAAGAAATGAGCTTTGTTGCCGCCGAGATGCAGCGCCAGGGGTTTTCCATGCCGCTTTTGATCGGCGGTGCAACCACCAGCCTTGCGCACACGGCGATCAAAATCGCGCCGAATTACGCGCAGCCCGTTGTTTATGTGCCCGATGCTTCCCGCGCCGTCGGCGTCGTCGGCGCGCTGCTTTCCGAGAGCGGGGCGGCGGCGTTCCGAGAGCGCCTTGCCACCGATTACGCCCGTGTGCGCGACAACCACGCCAACCGGCAAACGCGTCCCCGTGTGCCGCTGGAAGCTGCGCGTGCCAATGCGCTGCGCCTGCCGTGGGGCACGGGCTGCACTTGCCATGCGCAGCCCTATACGCCACCAAGGCCGCACGTTTCGGGGAAAGTCATCGCGCGCGACGTCGACCTTGCCGTCCTGCGCGGTTACATCGACTGGGGGCCTTTCTTCTGGACGTGGGACTTGCGCGGGCGTTTCCCCCAAATCCTTGAAGATAAAACCGTCGGTGAGACCGCACGGGACGTCTATCGTGACGGTCAAGCGCTGCTCGACGAACTCATTGCCGGGAAATGGTGCCGTGCAAAAGCCGTGTTTGGCATTTTCCCTGCCAATAGCGTGGGCGACGACATCGAACTTTATGCCGATGAGCGCCGCGAGGCTCCCGTGCTGACCTGGCACGGGTTGCGCCAGCAGCACGAACACGCTTCCGGCAAGCCCAATCTCTGCCTCGCGGACTTCATCGCTCCCAAATCCTCCGGCGTCAAGGACTGGTGCGGCGTTTTCGCCGTTACTGCCGGGTTGGGCATCGCAACCAGGTTGGCCGAATTTGAAGCGGCTCACGACGACTACCGCGCGATCCTGCTCAAGGCGCTGGCCGACCGTCTTGCAGAAGCCTGCGCCGAATGGTTGCACGAACATGTGCGCAAACACGACTGGGGCTATGCCGCCGATGAGGCGCTTAGCAATGAGGCCCTGATCCGCGAGGAATACCCCGGCATCCGTCCCGCCCCCGGCTATCCGGCCTGCCCCGACCACACGGTCAAGCGCGCCCTGTTCGCACTGCTCGACGCCTCCGGCAACGCGGGCATGGATCTCACGGAATCGATGGTGATGACCCCGGCGGCGAGCGTGGCTGGCTTTTATCTTTCGCACCCCGAAAGCCGCTACTTCGCCATCGGAAAGATCGGCACGGATCAACTGGAAGACTGGGCCAGACGCACGGGGATGAGCATTGAAGAGGCGCAACGCTGGCTTGCGCCGTTGCTGTAATTTAGACCGAAAGAGGCATACTCCCTCTCCCGCTCGCGGGCAAAGTGCAGTGCAGTAGGATGGGTAGAGCGTAAGCGAAACCCATCGCAATATTGATTTGTGGTAAATGATGGGTTTCGCTGCGCTCCACCCATCCTACCCGGCTTCATTTTTTTCAGAATTGCTTGGGTTTGGTGTGGCCTATTTTGTCTGTTGACTTTGAGCAGGTTTGTTCAATCAGGACAATTTTAATTTGCGGTAATGAGCTGGTAATTTACCGAAAAACGGTGGAAACCGCAGAGGGGTATTTTCTGTCTGCGTACCATCCATGCTGACAAATATGCCCAAGGATGGATGACCCCAGTTTGCCATCGGCACCAGATCGACAAAAATAAAATAGCCGGCAAAGGGCATGGAGAGTTTTTCTCTGCCCACAAGAATGGATTCTCCCATTTTTTTGGGTTGCGTGTCGAGATAAGCAATCGCATCGGCTAGGTATTTATGGGAAATGAAAGGTTTTATTTTCTCGCTGATCTGGCTGTCACTGAGGTTCATATTGTTCTCAAAGCCTCTTCTGTTCTGCAAACGACAAGAGCGGAGAAAGTCCGCTCTTGCATAAGCCAACTATCGGTCGCTTTTTGCGCTTATTCAAAATATGTCATTATATAACTCTTGCGATCGGAACGTTTGTTGTCACGTCCGATAAAACACATATATTTGAATTGTTTCACAATATTCAGCATCGCTTTTGCGTCTTTTCTGTCGTGCGCAATGATCATATAATGACTCCCATCCTCTAATCTCCAACCGTTTGCTCCCATATAGTTAATGGTCACATTGGAGGGATTATATGATAAGCGGTCGGATTTTGTAAGAGGCTCTTTTGGCAAACCACTGTCTCCTATCCAATATCCCAGAATATAATCTATTCTGTTTGTTCTTGGATTGCTTCTGCCCACAAAACCCTGCCGGTTATGACGACGAGCGACACGCAAGCCGTTCAGCGCGTCTTCTTTATTGTCGAACATTTTCATTCTCATCCGACCGTCTGTCAACAACCATCCAGCAGCGCCTTCGTCTTTGACAGTCAAATCGTTCGGGTTGTATGCGATCTCATCGATCGTTGCTAAAACCATGGGAGCAAGAAATTGTTCTTTACCGCAGGTCGCCGGTTTGTCTGCATAGACGGGTGAGTCATAGGAATCTTTAACTGCGTTGGCATAGACAAAGGCGTCATTGGCTGAGGTCGGGGAAGGCACTGTTCTCGATAGTGCCGAACCATTTGGGTTGTTGCCAGTCTCTGCGGCAATCCAGTCACGGGCGAAGGGATCAAAGTTGGCGCCGCCAATGGAATTGGCAGTCTCTTCACAGGCTGCTGCAAATGAGGTTATTTCAGCCTTGGAATTGTTCAACACCGCATTCTTGAAACCACCTGAATGGCACTGTTCCATCATCACTATCAGCGAATAATGCCTCGGAAACGTTTTAAGCTTATTGCCGAACTCACTGGCCTTCAAGCTGCCCCAGTTCGGATAACAGCACAAATCCGCTTCCTTGGTGGAAATTTGGCTCGCTGAGATTGGCCCATCACCGTGATTGTTGGTGTGGATCAGCAGCAGATCGTCACTTTTCAGCTTTTGTTGGATCGTATCCATCGCCTGTAGCATATCCTCCCTTGTGCCTGAACCATTTATTTTGATGCGATAGGGTGTGTTGTTTCCAGGCCAGTTTCCAACGGGGTTCGGAGCTCCAGCATAACCAATGGTACCGTTATAATTGAGCACGATAATGTCGGCCGCATCAAATCCATAGTTGTCCAACAAGGTTCTATATAAAAACTCCAGATCGTTCAAATGGCGGTTGTCAGACATCCCTGAAAACAAAATGGCATATCTTTTCCCGGCAAGCGATTTGATAACTCTTTCAAGCGCCGGGATTACCGCAGGCTTCACAGCCATCAAGGGCTTTTCAACCGGGAATTTCACCGGGTTATGAAGCGCAGCATATTGTTTCGGTTGGTTAAAATATGAATCCGGCGGAAACTGTGCGCTGTATGTCTCATAGTGTTCGCCGCTGGCCGCGTCATATAGCATGACCTCACACGAATGCCCCCAGTTATGGAGGGGAGCATGATCCACCAGAACCAATACCGATTCTCTTGCAGCATTGACGACACGTCCCCCCCCTCTGCCGATAACAGCACCGCGCCCAATAGGCTCTTTACAAAAATGAAGATTGACTTTGTCCGCTTTTAAGTCCTTGCGCGATTTCAGTTGCGAAAGTGAGTGTTTCTCAATTTTGTCTTGAATGTTTTTTGAGATGACCATTTTCTGCCCTCCTGTTGAACCGCGAGTTGTGTTGAATTGCCACGAAAAAAAACAACATATGGCGCCCTCATAGTACCAGCATATATGTTTATGCGCAACACTTTTTTTGCTTATGTCGCGAGTTTTTAATTTGTCCGGTTCCCCGCCCTGAAGGGCGGGTCAGACTGCTGACAAAGCCTCCCTCGTGAGGGAGGTGGCACGCCGCAGGCGTGACGGAGGGAGTTTGCAGCGCTTGAGTGTGCTCAAACGGATCTGATAACCGAGCCGCCGTAACTCCCTCCGCCACCCGCCTTCGCGGGCAGCACCTCCCTCGAGGGGGAGGCTCCTGATCCGCGATGCTTCGCATCGAAATATGTAACCGCCGGATGGCACCGATTCATCGCATACCCACACGACTGTTCCTCATCCTTGCTGAGCTTTGTCAGCAATCTGCCCCGCCCTGAAGGGCGGGCGCTCAAACCGAATTCGACATCAGATTTTAAGATCAAATTTCACACACGCACGACGAATAACATCCAATTTGCCTACTATGCGTATCAAGTTATGAACGGCAGGTAATACTTCTCGTTAGCCGTAAATGGGCAGGTTATAGCATCGCAAGCCAGTGCCTGGCCGTTTCTCTGGCCTCGCTTCCGGTTGTTCAGGTTTCAGCGGATAGGAGAACAAAAATGGGTAAAAGAATCAAAACGACAGTCGGCATGCGGCGCACATTGCTCGCCACCAGTCTGGCGTCGTGTTTCAGCCTGGTTGCACCGGGTGCCTTGGCGGCGGACGTGACGGTGGCAGATGGTGATACCCTCACTTCACCGCTCGTCGATACGAACTGGGTATTTGGGGGAAATGCCAAAATCGATAGCACGATCACCATGCCCACGCAGACAGGAGCGGCTGATGCACTGACCATAACCTCCGCCAGCCCTGGCCCCAGTACGATCACTCTAGTCAGCCCTTTAACCTCAACCTCCCATGCGTTCTCTTCAACGAACAGCAGCATGTGGATCCATACGGTCGGAGATGTCGTTTTTGATGGAACTGGTGCACCGAACACCACCCCTGATAATGGCAGCTTGATTTTTAACGACGGCGCAACCGTAGCCAACGGCAGCATCTACCTCGGCACGACTGGCGGTAATGTCACCGTGACGAACTTCGTAACTAACGGTACTGCTGACCCTGCCATCGGTGGCGCCATATATTCTTCTCACGGTGTTATCGAGATCGGCGGTACAGACGGTATTGTTACGCTGTCCAATAACACCACCAACAGCGTCGCCGCCGCCGTGTACACTGCGGATAATGGTGACAGAGACGACCAGACCATCTCCATCTACGGCAAAACCATCACGATAGAAGACAACACAGCCGCGCTCCATTCGGGCGCGATCTATACGCGCGGTGGAGATATAACCATCGGCACCGCCTCCACCGAAACCGTCCAGATACTCGGTAACACGGCGCAAGGAAGCGGCGGTGCGATTCAGGCCGCTGGCAATAAGGTCACGATCAAAGGTCAAAGTATCGAGCTGGTCAACAACCATGCCGAGGACACCAAGGGGGCGAGTTCGGGTTCGGGTGGTGCGATTATGGGGAGTATGGGCGTCGATATAGGTGATGCCAACAGCACTGTCACAATCTCCAACAACTCCTCCGTGGCCAGAGGCGGTGCGATCTTCGCCTCAAACCGCACCATGAATCTTGGCACAGTAGTCATCAATGGTAGCCAGATCACCTTGAGCAACAACTCTGCCGGTAACATCGCTGATCCTTCACTCTACGATGGATTCATTGGCGGCGGCGCAATCTACGCCAACACCGACATCGAACTCAACGGCGGTGCGATCACGCTGACCGGGAATGAGGCAAAAGAGGGCTCTGGCGGCGCGCTTGAGGCCGAGGGCAACATCACCATCACCGGCAGCATGGAGGCCAGAGGCAACACAGCCACTGGGACAGCGACTACGACAACGATGACTACGTCCGGCAACGGCGGCGTGATCTGGTCGGGGCACGATGTGACGCTGAAAGCCACTACCGGCAACATCGGATTCTTTGACAACCAGGCCGGGGGCGACGGCGGCGCGATCCGGGCGGGCGGGGATGTGACGTTGGAAGCTACAGCTGGCAACATCACCTTCCAAGGCAACACCGCTGGCGAAGGCGGCGCCGCAATCTGGTTCCAGAATTCGTACGGCAACGTTCCAAGCGACGCGACGGCGACCTTCAATGCCGCTTCCGGTCGAACCATCTCCTTCTCCGACTCGATCGCAAACAATGCCGCAAACGGGTTGCTCACTGTGAATAAAACCGGCGCTGGCGCGGTGGTGTTCAATAGCGCAAATGCGACCTCGCCGATCTATGGCACGACCACTGTGCAGGGCGGCGCCTTCGTGGTTCGCAACGGTGCGGTTTACGGCAATCTCCTGGCTGACGTGCCAGCCAACTTCGGCGCCACCAACCCGACATCCTTCACGGTCAACTCCGGTGCCACGCTGGCCGGCGGCGGCAATAGCGGGGTGAGAGCGGATCAATTCTCCCTCCAGGGTACGCTCGACATCTCGGGCAGTTCCCTCAGCCTGCCAGGGCATCCAGCGGCAGGCAACGCCAGCGGCGGCTACAGCACCTTCACCCTCACCACCGGTAGCCAGACTCAATTCGCGTCCGGCAGCACGATCCTGTTCAACACCTATCTGAACGATGGCAGCGCGCAATTGACCGATAAGTTGGTGCTTGACCTTAACGGCGGTGCGACGACGGGCACGGCAACGATCTCCGTCAACAACACCGGCGGCGCCGGGGAACTGACCACCGGCGACGGCATCATGCTCGTGGAGACCCAGAACGGCACCTCCGCCAATGCGTTCGCGCTCCCTGCCCCGGTGGTAGCCGGTCCTTACGAGTACACCCTGCACCACGGCAATAACGGGAACCAGTCGCAAAACTGGTACCTGCGCTCAACTCTCGACTGCACCCAGCCACAGAATGCGAACATCTGTTCAGGTGGTGGTGGAGAAGATCCTGAGATACCAGGTGGTGGTGGAGAAGATCCTGGGATACCAGATTACCGGGACGAGACTTCGACCTATACGGTCTTACCGTCCATGGCGCTGCTCTACGGACTTAACGTGCTCGACACGCTGCATGAGCGGGTTGGCGATGAAGAGGACATCCGCGGCCGTAGCGACCTGCACCAATCGTCGCCAGATACCGGCGGCTGGGGCCGGCTGATCGGCACTCACGGCAGGCAAAAAGGCGGAGCACTCGGCATCTACGAGGACAAACCGAAATACGATTACAACTTTCTCGGTTTTCAGGTTGGGCATGACCTGCGCCGCGTCGAAAAAAGCGACGGCACCCGCGACCACATGGGCATCTATTTCGCCTATGGACACGCCAACGGCAAAGTCACCCACATCGTCAACAACAACCGCGGAACCAACAAGTTTCACGCTTACACGCTGGGCGGATATTGGACCCATTTCGCGAAAACCGGCTGGTACGCCGACTCGGTACTGCAAGGCACCTATTACAACATGAGCAGTACCTCCGCCGAGAAGATGGAAATGAGCACCAATGCCACCGCCATTGCACTGTCAATTGAAGGCGGCAAGACGTTCCGCTTCGACAAGGGCTATTTCATCGAACCGCAGGCACAACTGATCTACCAGACTGTCGACATGGACAGTACGACAGACGCCGGGGGCAAAGTCACCTTCAGCAGTGTGGACTCGTTTGTCGGACGGGTCGGCGCACGGTTTGGGCGCACTTGGCCGGTGGAAGAGGAGCGCAAGATGACGTTCTGGATACGCCCGAATATCTGGCACGAGTTCCGCGGCAAACCGGTCACGAAATTTGACTCTGCGGATGGCCCAGTTCCGTTCCGCGCTGACCTGGACGGCACGTGGGGCGAGCTCAACATAGGGGGTAGCAGGCAGACTTCCCGTAACGTCTCACTGTACCTGAACGCGTCCTACGACCATCGTTTCAACAGTAAGGGCTACGCCTATAGCGGAAAGTTTGGCGTCAGGGTGAATTGGTAACGCACGTGGGCGGCGGACACCGTTCCGCCGCCCATGCGTCTACGGAAGGAAAGAACATGAAGATTGACATTGGCATCAAGAAGGAAGACCGTGCCGAAATCTCCAAGGGTTTGTCGAAACTGCTTGCTGACAGCTACACCCTGTACATGACTACGCATAATTTTCATTGGAACGTGACGGGGCCGATGTTCAATGCTCTGCATCAGATGTTCGAAGGCCAATACACTGAACTGGCGGAAGCCGTAGACCTCATTGCCGAGCGCATTCGCGCCCTTGGGTTTCCTGCGCCTGGGACTTACCAGGAATTTGAAAAACTCACCAATCTGAAACAGCCGGAAAACATGCCCGACGCAGAAGGCATGATCCGGCAGCTTCTGAACGATCATGAGGGCGTTGCCAAGACAGCCCGTTCAGTCGTACCCCAGGCCGACAAAGCCAGTGACGAACCTACTTTGGATCTCCTGACCCAACGCATGCAAGTCCACGAAAAAACCGCCTGGATGCTGCGCAGCATGCTGGAGAAGTAGGCCGTTGTAGGGGCCTATATCGGAATACAGTCGTTGTAGGGGCGAATAATTATTCGCCCCTACGGAGCCTATATCGGGCCACAGCGCAGAATCGACCTGGCCGGTGTTGCCGTCGCCCCCTTTGCATGGTCAGTTTTGAACGAACAGGAACAGTCTGTGGCAGAAAACCCAAAGCGGCGGGATGAATATGAGACATCTTCAACATTAAACCTGACCGCTTGGGTTATACTATGGCATGCCTACTGTTCTCCGTTTCGCTGGATTGCGCGTTGCCATCTACCCAAATGACCATCGCCCTGCACACGTTCACGTCATCGGATCGGACAGCGAAGCTGTTTTCGTCTTGCACTGCCCGGAGGGGCCACCTGTGCTACGGGAGTGCTACGGGTTCAGCTACCAGGAAAGCAGCCGCATCCTTGAGGTTCTGACCGAATACCTGGCAGCCTTGTGTACACAATGGAGCACTATCCATGTCCATGACTGAAACTGAATTCACTCAAGCTCAAACACGCGCCACCACGAGGAGGAAGGCGGGCTATGCGGTCAAAGCGCGTTTTGACCGGCGCACTGCACGGGTGGTTGTGAGCCTCGATAGCGGCGTACACATCACATTCCCCGTCGAATTAGCCGAAGGTCTTTCCGGTGCTTTGCCCGAGGAACTGGCGATCATTGAAATAACACCCGGCGGTATGGGGCTGCATTGGCCAAAACTTGATGCCGATGTGTACGTTCCGGCTCTTTTGCAGGGAGTGTTCGGCTCAAAAAAATGGATGGCCGCACGGCTTGGCGCAGCAGGGGGGAAGGTGCGATCTGAGAGCAAGGCAGCAGCCTCCCGCGAGAATGGCCGCAAAGGCGGCCGACCGCGTCGGATTGCATCATCGTGCTGAAAACGGCTGCGGTTTTTGTGACTTCAGCGCCCTGAAGCAGAAAAGCAAAACCCGGGTCAGTCGTCCGTATGGTTGATGGCATTTTCCAATCGCTGTACGGATTCCAGTACGCCATCGAATTCGGGGATATCGCCGAAGATCATCCCCTGCATGGCCTGATAATCGCGCCTGAGCGCATCGGCCATCCCGGATGAAGGCACGATTTTGAAGGCGCCGGGGTGCGCATGAGCCAGATCGAGATCCGCATTGTCGAAGAATATGAGCGCATGACGGGCACAATCGAGAGCCAATGAGCGGTTAGTCACGGCTTGCTGGCCTGCCGGCGCATGCCACAGCATGTGGAGATCGTAGTAATGCCTGGAGACACGGTGCCCCTGTTGGCGCAATGCACCTCGATTGTCGTACCACTGCCGCAATCCATGCAGAATGACTGTTTTGTCCCAGAAGGTCTGCCCGACGTCGATCGTGGTAATGTCCGGAACATCAAGATCAACTGCTTTCATGTCATCAGCCACATAAGGGCGGATCAAAACGGGGCGATGTGGATCGAGCGCCGACCTGGCGCCTACCTCGACCTTGACGGTTGGCCTGATATAGTCATTCTCATCAGCGTAAACCGAAGCGTAACGGATCAGCAGTGTCTGCCCGTCCGGGTCGTCGGGGTCAAGAAAAACAAGCGGTTCGGAAACAGTCAGGCCAGCTTTGCGGAAAACCGCTTCGACCTGATTATTCAACCGTTCCAGCAAAATCATCTGGACGTAGTTTTGGCATGCCCGCTTGATCCGCCCAAGCCGAAACCGTTGTTGTCTGCCGGAAAGACCTTCCAGATCGGCTGCATCGATATCCAGACCAATGTCCCGCCGAAACACGGTGATGTCGATGTCTTCGGAAAACCGGGAAATCAATCCATACGCCTTGGAAAGCGAAGTGCCTCCCTTGAAAAGCAGGCGCGGTTCGCCTTTTTCCCGGCCGTTGAACAGTAGCGCCAGTGCCCACGTTACCCAGAAATCCTTCTCGATGTTCTGGAGGGAAGTGCCCAGCCGGGTGGCTGTCGCCAGGAACAGGTCGCGTCGATCTTCGGGACGAGCAGCGATAATGTCGAAAAACCCTGAGGTCATTCCATTTCCCCATCGCTGCCATGCTCAAATTGGGCAAGCAGTTCCCGAACCCAACGCTGCATCCATGCCGGTAAGGTGTGCAGGCCGTCAGCCAGGTCGTTGCGGATGGCAGTTCCCTGCTGTGAATTTCGCAGGATGCGGGTAAGTTTGGCAAGAATCATGTCGCGGTCGATGCACACATCCGTTTTCAACACGTCACGCAACCAATAAAGAGATTGCACGACCCGCATGGCAGGCCGTCCGACCCAATAGAGCTTGCTTGGTGCGGTCAGTTTGAACTGGAGCGTCAACTGCCCTAAATGGATTGGCCGCAGCCGTCCGTCGGTATGGATAATGACCCGCCCCGGCACCGCGTTTATCAGGCCCAGGTCGTTGGCGGCGCTTATTCCGTCGATCAGCAGCCTCACCTGGTCGCGCCTGCCGACGGCTTCGATTACGCTGTGATAGTCGGGCGCGGCATCCTGCCCAGTCAGCGCATTTATCCGTGGCAGGTCGTACAGCCCACGGCTGATGCGACGCACATCGCCTCTGGCAACCAGACGTTGAAGCGCCTTGTCCACGGCAAACCGGCTTCCCAGATCGAGAAAATCCACCGGCGTCCACACCTTGATGACAGGCGCTTCGCCGATGCGGTGCATTATTTGCGATTTGATAAAGTTGGCCGGATCAAGCATAGCAAACCCTCTGCCCAATAGTTATGGGCATATTTCAGACAGTTTTTATGCTTTACGCATTAACTGAAGAGAGAACCCTCACACCGGCATGCTCATGATGTCCTGGTAGGCGGACACCAGCCGATTGCGCACCTGCACCATTTGCTGGAATGAGAGGTTGGCTTTTTGCAGGTTCACCATGACGTCTTGCAAGTTGACGCTGGCGTCGGCAGCGGAGAAGTCTTCTGCCATTGCGCGGGCTTCTTTTTGGGCGGCGCTCACGTCCTTGAGCGCGTCGGTCAGCACTTCGGCAAAACTGACCCCTCCTGCAGGCGGGTTACCTGCCTGGACGGGTTTGTTCTGAGCCATCTGCGACATTGCGCGTAGTTCGGAAAGCATCTGCTCGATTCCGCGCGTATCCATCATCCTCACTCCAGGAAAGGATTTACTGGTTTGAGCATAGCAAAGCAATCACCGTGCCACCAAGCCAATTAGTTCAGACTTCGTAACCTTCTTCGCGGTATTGCTGAAGTTTGTAACGCAAGGTGCGCTCCGAGATGCCCAGTTTTTCAACGGTTTTCTTGCGGGATCCCCCCATTTCACGCAGTGTGGCCAAGATGTGCTCGCGCTCGAAGTCGCGCATGTTGACGGGGTGCGGCGCCGCGGGCGTGGCCGGGGCGGCAAAATTTTCCGTAACAGGGCGCCGGGCGGCTTCTTCGGCCGCAACATGGGACAAATTTGCCGCAAACGCTGCGGCAAAGGGTTCCGGCGGAGGCTTGCCGCTGCCGGGTTCGCACACACTGTCTTCATCCTGCCAGTTTGGCAGGCAGAGGCGCAATGTTTCGGCGCTTATTGTGTCGCCTGGTGTCAGGATCAAAACGCGCTGCGTGGTGTTTTCCAGTTCACGCACGTTACCCGGCCAGGCGTAGCGCCGTAACAGCGCTTCGGCTTCGGGCGAAAACCGGACTTGCCGCTTGTCCCGCCGGGTATGGCCCGCGAGGAAATGCCGGGCCAACGGCACGATGTCGTCCGGACGCTCGCGCAACGACGGGATGAGGAGCGGGAAAACGTTCAGCCGGTAGTACAAGTCTTCGCGGAAGCGCCCACGCGCAATTTCCTGTTCCATGTCCCGGTTGCTGGTCGCCAATACGCGGATGTTCAGGGAGATCGGCTTTTTGCCGCCAACGCGCTCCACTTCGCGCTCTTGCAAGACCCGCAGGAGCTTCGCCTGCAGCCCGAGCGGCATTTCGGAAATTTCGTCGAGCAGGATTATGCCGCCCTGTGCCTGCTCGAACTTACCGGGTTGCCCGCTCTGCGCGCCGGTAAATGCGCCTTTCTCGTAACCGAAAAGCGTGGCTTCGAGCAGGTTTTCCGGGATGGCCGCGCAGTTGATGGCCACGAACGGCGCTTTGCTGCGCGGGGAATGATGATGGATGTAGCGCGCGAATACTTCCTTGCCCACGCCGGATTCGCCGGTGAGCAATACGGTGACGTCGCTTTCGGCCACTTTGTCGGCCAGCGCGAGCAACTGCCGGGTACGGACGTCCTCGGCAATCGCATCGTCCGCTTCGGGCGGCGTGGCAGCGTAGCGGCGCACGCACTCCAGCAGCATTTCCGGCTCGAAGGGTTTCATCAGGAAATCACAGGCCCCGCCGCGCATCGCCGCCACGGCCTTGCCGACATCCCCGTAGGCGGTCATCAGCAGCACCGGCAATTGCGGCTGGCGGTGGCGGATTTCGCCAAGCAGTTCCAGCCCGTCCATCGGCTGCATGCGCAGGTCGGAGAGGACGAGGTTGAAGTGCGTGCGTTCGAGTTCGGAGAGCGCCGCCGGGCCGCCATCGACCCCGGTTACACCGTGGCCGGCCATCTCCAGGGTGAAACACACTGCGTCGCGCAGGGCATCGTCGTCTTCGACGATCAGGATGTTCAGTTGTCCGATCATGACATTGATGCTCCAGCCTCAACCCGATCCGGCATGGACGCGGGAGACTGCGCCAGGGATTCTGGGATGTTGTCGCTTACGCGCCGGCCAGTGTGCCGCCGATCCTTCTCCCCGCTGCGCCGGTCGCGATACAACCAATCGGGCGGCAGCAGGGGCAAGGTCAGAGTGAAAGAGGATCCCTCGCCGGGAGAGGATTCCAGCAGGATGTCCCCGCCATGCCCCCGGGCCACGCCACGCGCAATGGCGAGTCCAAGCCCGGTGCCCTCGGCACGGGTCGTGAAGAAAGGTTCAAAAAGCCGCGCCTGCAATTCTGGGGTAATGCCGGCGCCGCTGTCGCGGACGATGAAGCGCAATTCTTCCCCTGGCTGCCCATCTTGCCAGGAGTCGACCCGCACCACGTTGCAACTCACCGTACCTCCCACGGCGGTGGCCTGGATTGCGTTTTCGATCAGGTTGGCGATAGCCCCGCCCAGCGCCTTGCGGTCGCCATGCGCGGTTGCGCCTTCGCAGTCGCAGTGGCTCCGGAAATCGATCTGGCGCGCCTTGGCGAGCGGTTCAAGGGTATGGACAAGCTCGGCCAGCAGTTCGCCAACATTGAAATCCTGCCGCCCAAGGCTATCGCCGCGCGCGAAAAGCAGCATGTCACGGATCAGCCGTTCAAGGTGGCGCAAACGTTCAATAGCGCGTTCGGTGATTTTCAGCCGCTCGGCAGGGCCAATGCCGTGCTGGCGCAGGTTGCCGGTATAGAGCAGGGCTGCCGATAGGGGCGTGCGCAACTGATGCGCAAGCCCCGCCACCATCTCGCCCATTGCCGCCAGCCGTTCGCTACGCTCCACCGCCTGCCGCATCCGGTGCGTTTCAGTCACATCGTTCAAAAGAAGGATGCGCCCTTCGCCGGAATCGAGCACGGTTTCTGAAACCACCAGCCGCCGCTGGCCATCAGCGTGAGGCAGGTTTACTTCGCCCGGCGTCTCGCCTGGCTGAAGAGCGGAGGCCGTTTCTTCCCAGTTGCACCCGACCAACCCTTCGCCAAGCAACAGTTCAGCCGTGCGGTTGACCTGCTCGATGCGGCTTTCGCGGTCGAGCACCACCACGGCGGCAGGCAACGCGCCCATCAGCACCTTGAAGCGCTCGCTCAACTGCTCAACCTGTGCCTGGAGCGCATTGTATGCGCCGGAGAGTTCCTCCGATGCGCGGTTAAAGACGGCAAAGGCCTGCGCAAGCTGCGCAGCGGAAGGCGGAGCGTCCATCCGGTCGAGGGGGGATAGCTCGGATGTTGTCATGGAAAATGTTCCGTGCGTCCCGTGCATGGCATGTTCATCAAAAACAAACCACGGTTAGAAACCTCCCCCTTTAGCAGGATGCTCAAAAAGTCTGAAGCACTGGAGAAACCCATGTCTACAAGGCCAAAAATGACCGAAAACTACCTTGTAAAGCTGCTTTTCGGACTGATTTTGACCCGTTTTGTGGACTCTGACATCTGAAGAAATAGTTTTTGAGCATCCTGTTAGGGGGATAATCTCGCTTGGGAGAGGCGTAACCTCTTTCAAGCGCTTTTGTCGCCCGGGCACGGGCGTAGATTGAAACATGATCGAACTCCAGGGTTGCATGCTTTCATGCCAATCGGCGAACAGCCAGTAAAAAATGCCGCTTTTCAGGCAACGCCGTTTACGTGGGCGGCGGACAATGTCCCTATCCGTCAAAGGGCTTGGGGTAAAGAGTAAGAAACATGGCCGCCGCCGAAAACGCCGCAGGCAACATTGCCGCCAACATCGTTGCCGATGTGCCTCCCGCACCGCCAGGAACACGTGCTGCGTCCCCGCCGGACAACTCCCCGCGCGGACGCCTGCAACAGGCGCTTGCCCGCATCAAGGCATTTGACCAGCGGCAACGCCTCGCCGCCGCCGCTGCGCTGGCAATGTGCATCGCCCTCATCGTCGGAGCCGTGCTGTGGGGCCGTACGCCCAACCAGGCAGTGCTGTTTACCAACTTCGACGATCAGGACGGCGGCGAGATCATCAACGCCCTCCAGCAGCAGAACGTCCCCTTCAACATCTCCAGCGATGGCCGTTCCATCCTTGTGCCCGCAGACATCGTCTATGAAACCCGTCTGCGGCTGGCAGCCACGGGGCTACCCAAAGGCGGGCTGGTCGGCTTCGAGTTGATGGATACGCAAAAACTCGGCGTCTCGCAATTCAATGAACAAGTCGCTTATCAGCGCGCCCTGGAAGGCGAGCTTGCGCGCACCATCCAGTCGCTTGCCTCCGTGACGGCGGCCCGCGTGCATCTGGCAATGCCCAAGCAAACCTCCTTCCTGCGCGATGATCAGAAACCGACCGCCTCGGTCATGGTGCAACTACGCCCAGGCCGGGCACTGGATGGCAACCAGGTAGCCGGCATCGTGCATCTGGTGTCGTCTTCTATCCCCAAGATGAGCGATTCCGGCGTCAGCATCGTCGACCAGAACGGCAACCTGCTCACGGGCGAAGAGCCGGCGCGGCGCTCTGAATTGGATCCCGCGCAACTGCGCTACATCGAAGAAATCGAAACCGGACTCATCCGTCGGGTCGAAAACATTCTCACCCCTATGTACGGCAAAAACAATTTCCGGGCCCAGGCCACGGCAGACATCGACTTCAATATGGTCGAACAAACTGCCGAAACTTACCGCCCCAACCCGGCTCCCGAACAAGCCATCCGTAGCCAGCAGACCAATGAGCAGCAAACCCGTGACGAAGGCCCGCAGGGCGTACCCGGTGCGCTCACCAACCAGCCCCCCGTCCCGGCCACTGCGCCGATTACCGTTCCCCCCGTGCCGCCGCAGGGAGACAGGCAAAGAACGGTTGCCAACAACCGCTCGGCAATCATCAACTATGAATTGGACCGCACCATCCAGCACGTCAAACAGTCGCTCGGGCAAATCAAACGCCTGTCGGTAGCCGTGGTCATCAACCATCGCACCACGCAGTCACCGAACGGAGAAGCACAACCCGTACCTATCGACGACGACGAAATCGCCCGCATCACCAGCCTCGTCCGTGATGCCGTCGGTTATAACGTCGCGCGGGGCGATACCATCAGTGTGATTGGCAGCCCGTTTGCGGAGACAGCCGCCGACCCGCAGCCTCCTGTCTGGAAAGACCCGCAAATAATCGCGTTGGGCCTTGAGGGCGGCAAATACCTGGGCCTGCTCATCCTCTTCGTTGTTGTGTATCTGGTCATCATCCGTCCGCTGCTGCGTACCGTTGTACCGCCATCAGCACACAAAGAACCCGGTTTGGCGAAAGGCAGGGCAGGCAAAGAATACGAAGAAGAAACCGCAGGAAGACAAGAAGGCGCGGAAGAAACCGTCGAGCTCTCCGAGGCTGCCCTGCGCATCAACGATTTCAATACCCGGTTGGAGCGTGCGCGCCAGATCGCCCGTGAAGACCCGAAGAGCATTGCCGAACTGCTCAATCAATGGCTTGGCGTCAATGAAGAAGGGGCCCTTAAGTGAGTCTGAGCACTGCGTCTGCCTTGCCTGATGAAGGGTTGGAAAAATCCGCCCTTTTGCTCATCGCACTCGGTACTGATGAAGCAGCAGGCATCCTCAAACACCTTGGCCCGCGCGAAGTGCAGAAACTCAGCATGAAAATGGCATCTATGCCCGCGCAGGAGCGTTCCAGGCTCGAACCTGTCCTGGACGAACTGGAAGGGCATCTCAACAAGGGTTCGCCCGTCCACGCCGACCAGGAACAAATCCGCGAGATGCTGACCAAGGCGCTCGGGGACGAGCGGGCCGCCAACCTCATTGCCCGTGTGCTGCAAGGCTCCGACACCGCCGGGATCGAAAACCTGAAATGGCTTGACGCTTCCACCGCCGCCGACCTCATTAAGAATGAGCATCCGCAGATCATTGCCACCATTCTCGTTCACCTCGGTTATGACCAGGCGGGGGAAATCATTAAAAACTTCTCGGAGCGCCTGCGCAACGACGTGGTACTGAGAATCGCCACGCTCAGTGGCGTACAGCCGCAAGCCCTGAAGGAACTCAACGAGTCCCTCACCACCATGCTTTCCGGCGCGCAAACGGCCAAAAAAGCGACCATGGGCGGGGTGCGGCATGTTGCCGAAATCCTCAATTTCGTGGGCACGGCTGCCGAGACGGCCATTCTCGACAACGTGCGCGAATACGATGCCGACCTGGCACAGAAAATTCTCGACGAAATGTTCGTGTTCGAGAACCTGCTCGACATCGACGACCGTGGCATCCAGACCATCCTGCGCGAAGTTCAGTCCGATTCGCTCATCGTTGCCCTCAAGGGCGCATCGCCCGAATTGCGCGAAAAGGTTTTCAAGAACATGTCGAGCCGCGCCGCCGAAATCCTACGCGAAGACCTCGAAGCCAAAGGCCCGGTACGTCTCTCGGAAGTCGAAGCCGAACAGAAGGAAATCCTCAAGACCGTCCACCGTCTCTCCGAAGAAGGCCGCGTCGTCATCGGCGGCAAGGGAGGCGACGATGCTTTCGTCTGATGCGGTTCACCGCCCCCTCTCCCACAGAGCAATGATAGGTTGGGGTGTGCGAAGCAAACCCCAACGGTCAGGGGCAAAAGGATGGCGGCAACGTTGGCGTTCGCAAGGCTTACCCCAGCCTATGCGATTTGAACGACCATGTTTCAATCCACGCCCGTGCCCGGGCGACAAAAGCGCTTGAAAGAGGTTACGCCTCTCCCAAGCGAGATTATCCCCCTAAAGGGGGAGGTTTCTAACCGTGGTTTGTTTTTGATGAACAAGACGACTTCCTTCACGCGTCACCAGGCCGTGGGCGCGTACCGCCGATGGGAGCCACCGGATTTCGATGCTCCTGTTCCGGTGCCTGAACCCGTGCCTGAACCTGAATCGACCATTTCCCCGCCACCCAATGCGAAAGCGCCGCAGGAAACTGCCTCGCCCCTGGCCGAGGAAGAAGCTGCCCCCTCGTTTCCCTCCCCACACCTGCCAACGGTGGAAGAGATCGAGCAGATTCACGAAGAAGCGCGCCGCAACGGCTTCGAGGAAGGTTTGGCCGACGGGCGCGGGCAAGGCTATTCCGACGGCAGGGAAACGGGGCTCAGGGAAGGACGTGAAGCCGGGTTCCTGGAGGGCAAGGCCGCCGCCGAGAGCGAAGCCCGCCAATTGCACGACCTGACCGTGCAGCTCGAACAGGCGCTTGCGCAGTTCGATGCCGAAATTGCCGAAGAGTTGGTATCGCTTGCCGTCGAACTCGCCCGCAAGATCATCCAGCACACACTGGCCGTGGAGCCGGAAGCCATTGTGAGCGCTATCCGCGCCGTATTGCACACCCTGCCTCAGGCCCGCGCACAGATCCACCTCAACCCGGACGATATTGCGCTTGCCAAGAGCCACCTTAGTGAAGTGCTCGATCAGGCGGAACACGTACTGGTCGAGGATGAATCCATTTCCCGTGGCGGCTGCCGGATAGAAACGCCGGGCGCGCAGATCGATGCCACAATGGAAACACGCTGGCGGCGCACCATCGAAAGCCTGGGCCGGGAATTTACCGAGTGGGTTCCCGCAAGCGATCGCAGGACGAAAACGCGACGGACAGATGATAACGAGCCTGCCGACAACCCGCCTGCAACCAGGGAACCCAGGAAAAGGGCGCATCCCGCGAAAAAAAGCACCCATCCCGACCCAGTTCCCGTGGATGCGGCGCCCTCCGCGCCCCCGGACACGCCCCCAGAGTCTTCGCAATGAAACCAGCCGCCCCCCGGATGAAGCACACCGAACTCTGGCGCGCTTTCATGGAAGATGCCCGCCGTCTGGCCGAGAGCGTCAACCCGTTCCAGAACGCGGGGCGGCTCACCCGGATCAACGGGCTGGTAATGGAATCCTCCGGACTCAGGCTGCCCCTTGGCTCCGGCTGTCAGGTTACGGCTCCCGGCGGCGGTATTGTGGAAGCCGAGGTCGTCGGCTTCAGTGGCGAAAAACTTTTCATGATGCCCACGGACAACGTGTCCGGCCTCTTTCCCGGCGCGCTGGTGCGGCCCGTGGAAACCATCTACCCCACGCTTTTGCCGGGCCAGCGCATCAGCCCCCGCCGCCGTTCTTCCGACCGCGCCAAACATCTGCCGGTAGGCGAAGCCCTGCTTGGCCGGGTCGTCGATGGCGCAGGCCGCCCACTGGATTCACACGGGCCCCTTTACACCGAAGAAACCCGCTCCCTCCAAGGCCGCCCCATCAACCCGCTCACCCGTTCCGCCATCCGGGATCCGCTCGACGTAGGCATCCGCGCCATCAATGGACTCCTCACCGTCGGGCGCGGGCAACGCCTGGGACTCTTCGCGGGTTCCGGCGTGGGCAAGTCCGTACTCATCGGCATGATGGCGCGTTACACCGGGGCCGACCTCATCGTTGTCGGACTCATCGGCGAGCGGGGCCGCGAGGTCAAGGAATTCATCGAACAGAACCTGGGCGGAGAAGGGCTGAGGCGCTCCGTCGTCGTCGCCGCCCCGGCGGACACAAGCCCCCTCATGCGCCTGCAAGGCGCGGCCTACGCCACAAGCATCGCCGAATACTTCCGCGACCAGGGCAAACAGGTTTTACTGGTGATGGATTCCCTCACCCGTTACGCAATGGCCCAACGTGAAATCGCGCTTGCCATCGGTGAGCCGCCGGTCACGCGCGGCTACCCGCCTTCGGTGTTCGCCCTCCTGCCCGCGCTCGTCGAGCGCGCAGGCAACGGCCCGGAGGGCGGCGGCTCCATCACCGCCTTCTACACCGTGCTCGCGGAAGGCGACGACCAGCAAGATCCCATCGCCGACTCCGCGCGCGCCATCCTCGATGGGCACATCGTCCTCACCCGTACGCTTGCTGACCAGGGCCACTACCCGGCTATCGACATTGAGCAATCGATCTCGCGCGCCATGCACGGCCTCATCGGTGACACAGAATTCGACCGCGTGCGCAAGTTCAAACAACTTTTCTCCCGCTACCAGCGCTCGCGCGACCTCATTGCCGTCGGGGCCTACCAGCCCGGCGGCGATCTGCTGCTCGACCACGCCATCGAAATGTATCCGCGCCTCGAAGCCTACCTGCAGCAACGCATCGAAGACCACGAGGACTATACCGGTGCGCGCGGGAAACTTGGCGAACTTTTTCCAGCAGAGCTGCAAAAAGCGCCGTGAAGCCTTTTCACAGAGCCAACCTTACCCTGAGGCAGGACTGCCGTGTTCCTCTTGTAGCCGAGAATCCAGCCATTTGACGCCCTTTTCCTGGGCTGCATTGTAAGCAGCAACCTCATCGCCATCGAACGCGGCCAAAGGAAACACCCCAATCTCCACTTCCTGGCCGTCGCGCGTCATACGCAAATTCCATCCGCCCCCAAGTTTCCTGGGGCTCGGGATAATGCCAAACTCATACCTTGTCATTGCTGTTTCCTCATCAAAAACAAGCCACGGTTAGAAACCTCCCCCTTTAGGGGGATAATCTCGCTTGGGAGAGGCGTAACCTCTTTCAAGCGCTTTTGTCGCCCGGGCACGGGCGTGGATTGAAACATTTTCAACGAGAGGCGCGTACGTGATTGCCGTGGCCGGTCTGGACAGGCCAGGACTGACTTGTGCACTTATTCACATAGTAGACGAGATACGCTCCGTTTTCTCCCTCCTGAGTTAAAATGCGCAGCCTTTGAAAGGGGGCATTTCCATGTGGTTCAAGAATCTTCAGCTCTACCGCCTCCCAGCAGGATGGGAGGTCACTTCCGCGCAGATCGAAGCGCGCCTGGGCACGCGCCCTCTCCAGCCTTGCGGCAGCCAGGACATGGAGTCGCGCGGGTGGGCGCCGCCTTGCGATGACGGTGCACTGTTGCGTGCGGTCGGGCGGCAATGGCTGATTGCGCTCGGCGTGGAATCCCGCCTGTTGCCCTCTTCGGTGGTACGGCAGGAAGCAGAGGATCGTGCGACGGCGCTTGCCGAAAAGCTCGGCTACAGGCCGGGGCGCGGGCAGATGAAAGAGTTGCGCGAGCAGGTCACGCGGGAATTGTTGCCGCGCGCCTTTACCCGCCGCCGCCGCACCTGGGTATGGATCGACCCGATAAACGGCTGGCTCGGAATCGACACATCAAGCGCGGCACGGGCCGAGGAAGTGCTCGAATGTCTGCGCCAGGCGCTCGATGATTTCCCGCTCGCACTGTTGCGCTCCGTCCGTTCGCCCGGATCGGCAATGGCCGGTTGGCTGGCGGGTAACACGCCCGCAGGCTTTACCGTCGATCAGGACTGCGAATTACGTTCGGTGAGTGAAGAAAAGTCGACGGTGCGTTACGCCCACCATCCGCTCGATGGCAGCGAAATCAGAAACCACCTCGCTGCAGGAAAGATGCCCACACGTCTGGCGCTGACGTTCAATGACCGCATAAGCTTCGTGCTGACCGACAAGCTCGAACTCAAGCGCCTTGATTTTCTTGATGTCGTGCGGGAAGGACTCGGCGCCGAAGACGACTCTGATGCCCTGTTCGATGCGGAATTCGCCTTAATGACCGGCGAGCTTGCGCATTTGCTGCCCGCACTGATCGAAGCGCTTGGCGGGGAGTTGGGCCAGGGCTGAATATTGCTTCGGCAGCTTAACAGGATGCTCAAAAATTCCCCGACACCTTCGGTAACTGGCCTCTGACGGCGACGGATTGGATTCGACAAACCCCTGGAGAAACCTGGGAACCCGTTTCAGGTGGTTTTTTGGCCCCTTA
>WREK01000026.1 GCA_009779355.1 Betaproteobacteria bacterium
GATGAAAACCGACGCGGGCGGCGTCTTCATGATGAAGGTGAAGCTCTTGTCCGCGAACGCGGTAATCACCACCGGAATCGGCAGCCCCGGTTCCATGCTCTGGGTCTTGGCGTTGAACGTCTTACAGAATTCCATGATGTTCAGGCCGCGCTGGCCGAGCGCTGGCCCTATCGGGGGGCTTGGGTTGGCCTTGCCGGCCGGAACTTGCAGCTTGATGTAGCCAATGATTTTCTTCGCCATAACGGCTTTTCTCCTCGATGAGTGCTAACGCGCCGGTTCGCCCGACGCTCCTCTTTGCAACGGCCGCCCCATTGAGCAGGAGCGGTCTTTGGCAGGCGTTTCTGGCCTGCGTTCCATGCTCAGGACTTTTCGACCTGCGCAAAATCCAGTTCTACCGGGGTAGCCCGTCCAAAAATGGTCACGGACACCCGCAGCTTGCTTTTTTCGTAATTGACCTGCTCAACCGCGCCATGAAAATCGGTAAACGCACCTTCCTTGATCCGCACAACTTCACCGATCTCAAACAGCACCTTGGGACGCGGCTTCTCCACGCCTTCCTGCATCTGAAGCAGTATCTTGTCGACATCCTTCTGTGGGACAGGCATCGGTTTGTTGGCGCTGCCGCCAACAAACCCCGTCACCTTTGACGTGGATTTCACCAGATACCATGATTCATCGTTCATTTCCATTTCGATGAGTACGTAGCCAGGGAAAAATTTACGCTCAGAAACATTTTTCTGACCGCCCTTCATCTCGACCACTTCTTCCACCGGAACCAGTATCTGTCCGAAGTAATCATCCATCCCGGTACGCGTGATCCGCTCGATCAGCGAGCGGCGCACGGATTTCTCGAACCCCGAATAAACGTGAACGACATACCAGCGTTTTGACATGATTTATCTTTTCCAGCCCAGGATAAGGTCGTAGACCACCCACTCCAGGCTCTTATCGGTCAACCAGAGGAAAATCGCCATGACCACGACGAACGCAAACACGATGCCTGTCATTTGCACCGTTTCTTTACGTGTTGGCCAGACCACCTTCCTGGTTTCAGTAATCGCTTCCCGCACAAACACGGCGAAACGTCGCCCCGGCTCGGTAAACCACGCCACTGCGCCGCCCGCGCCCAGGCCTGCCAGGACACTGAGCACGCGCAACACCAGCGGCTGTTCGCCCAGCAGATAGAAACCTGTCACACCGGTAATGACCAGAGCAACCGCCAGCCAGAATTTCAACTTGTCGACCATCGAGGCAAAAATTCCCGGATGAATGGCAGGGGCAGAGGGAATCGAACCCCCAACCTTCGGTTTTGGAGACCGACGCTCTGCCAGTTGAGCTATACCCCTGCAGCAAGAGACTACAAAGCGCACCCTTGCGGGTGCGCTCACAAATCGACTGATCTTAGGGCAATCACTCGATGATTTTCGCGACGACCCCGGCGCCGACCGTACGCCCGCCTTCGCGGATGGCGAAGCGCAACCCTTCTTCCATCGCGATCGGGTTGATCAGGTTCACCGTGATCGACACGTTGTCCCCCGGCATCACCATCTCCACGCCTTCCGGCAACATGATCGAGCCGGTCACATCCGTCGTGCGGAAGTAGAACTGCGGGCGGTAGTTGGCAAAGAACGGCGTGTGCCGCCCACCTTCTTCCTTGGACAGCACGTACACCTCGCCTATGAAGTGCGTGTGCGGCGTAATGCTCCCAGGCTTGGCAAGCACCTGCCCGCGCTCAACGTCCTCACGCTTGGTTCCGCGCAGCAGGATCCCGACGTTGTCGCCCGCCTGACCCTGGTCAAGCAGCTTGCGGAACATCTCCACGCCCGTACACGTGGTCTTCATCGTGGCCTTGATGCCCACGATTTCCACCTCTTCGCCTACCTTGATGACGCCACGCTCCACGCGGCCCGTCACCACCGTCCCGCGCCCTGAGATCGAGAACACGTCTTCGATCGGCAGCAGGAACGGTTTGTCGATCACGCGCTCAGGCGTCGGGATGTAGCTATCCAGCGCATCGGCAAGCGCCATCACCGACGCTTCGCCCTGCTCGCCCTGCTCGCCTTCGAGCGCCTTGAGCGCAGAGCCTTTGATTATTGGGATGTCGTCGCCAGGGAACTCGTACTTGGACAGCAGCTCGCGCACTTCCATCTCAACCAGTTCCAACAGCTCGGCATCGTCGACCATGTCGCATTTGTTCAGGTAAACAATGATGTAGGGGACGCCTACCTGACGGGCCAGAAGGATGTGCTCGCGCGTTTGCGGCATCGGGCCGTCGGCCGCCGACACCACCAGCACCGCGCCGTCCATCTGCGCCGCCCCCGTGATCATGTTTTTCACGTAGTCCGCGTGCCCAGGGCAGTCAACGTGCGCATAGTGACGGTTGGCCGTCTCGTATTCCACGTGCGCTGTGTTGATTGTGATCCCGCGGGCCTTTTCTTCCGGCGCGGCATCGATCTGGTCGTACGCCTTGGCCTCGCCGCCGAATTTCTTCGAAAGAATCAATGTAATCGCTGCTGTCAGCGTTGTTTTGCCGTGGTCCACGTGACCAATCGTGCCTACGTTCACGTGCGGCTTTGTACGTTCAAATTTTGACTTGGCCATACTGGCTCCTCGTATTCAGTCGTTGTTATTTGCGATTGTTAATGACAGCTTCTGCTACACTCTTAGGCGCTTCGACGTAATGCTTGAACTCCATCGAATAGGTCGCGCGGCCCTGGGTGAGGGAGCGCAACTGGGTCGCATAACCGAACATTTCGGCCAACGGCACCTCGGCCTTGATTTCCTTCATCCCGCCAGGCAGGTCATCCATACCCTGGATGATGCCACGGCGCCCGGAGAGGTCGCCCATAACGTTACCCATGTAGTCTTCCGGCGTTTCGACCGAAACGGCCATCATCGGCTCGAGCAAAACCGGTCCGGCCTTGCGCATTGCATCCTTGAATGCCATCGAAGCAGCCATTTTGAAGGCATTTTCATTCGAGTCAACATCATGATAGGAACCATCGAACAACGTTACCTTGACATCCACCACGGGAAAGCCCGCAAGCACGCCATTGGGCAGGGTTTCTTGTAAGCCCTTGTCGACGGCAGGGATGTATTCGCGCGGAACCACACCGCCCTTGATGGCGTCGATGAATTCGTAGCCCTTGCCAGCTTCATTCGGTTCCAGCTTGATCCAGACGTGACCATATTGGCCTCGGCCACCGGACTGTTTGACAAATTTGCCCTCCTGCTCGACGGTCTTGCGGACGGCTTCGCGATAGGCCACCTGCGGTGCGCCAACGTTGGCTTCAACGTTGAATTCGCGCTTCATGCGGTCGACGATGATTTCGAGGTGCAACTCACCCATGCCAGAGATGATGGTCTGGCCGGATTCTTCGTCGGTGCGCACACGAAACGAAGGGTCTTCCGCCGCCAAACGTCCCAGGGCGATGCCCATTTTTTCCTGATCGTTCTTGGTCTTGGGTTCGACGGCAACATGGATCACCGGTTCGGGGAAAATCATGCGTTCAAGAATCACCAGCGCTGAAGGGTCGCACAGGGTCTCGCCCGTGGTGACCTCCTTCAGCCCCACGCAGGCAGCGATGTCGCCCGCGAGCACTTCTTTGATTTCCTCGCGTTCGTTGGCGTGCATCTGAAGGATGCGGCCAATGCGCTCTTTCTTGTTCTTGACCGGGTTGAACACGGAATCGCCGGAGTTGAGGCAACCCGAATAGACACGCACGAAGGTCAATTGACCAACGAACGGGTCGGTCATCAGTTTGAAGGCAAGCGCGGAGAACTTCTCTTCGTCGGCAGCCCTGCGGGTGACTTCCTTTTCGTGGCCGTCTACCCCCTGAACCGGCGGGATATCGACCGGCGAGGGCAGGAATTCAACCACTGCGTCCAGCATCCGCTGCACGCCCTTGTTTTTGAAGGCGCTACCGCACAGCGTAGGCTGAATTTCGCAGGCAATCGTGCGCTGGCGCAGGCCGGCCTTGATTTTTTCTTCGGACAAGTCGCCGTTTTCGAGATACTCGTTCATGAGTTCCTCGGAAGCTTCAGCAGCAGCTTCAATCATCTGTTCACGCCGGATTTTGGCTTCATCGACCAATTCGGCGGGAATGTCGCCGTAGCTGAACTTCATCCCCAGGGAAGCCTCGTCCCAGTAGATGGCTTTCATCTTGATGAGATCGACCACGCCGGTGAATTTGTCTTCTGCGCCGATAGGGATGACGATGGGAACGGGATTCGCCTTGAGGCGGATTTTCATCTGTTCGATGACTTTGAAGAAATCCGCACCAGAACGATCCATCTTGTTCACGAAAGCCAGACGCGGAACCTTGTACTTGGTCGCCTGACGCCACACGGTTTCGGACTGGGGCTGTACGCCGCCCACAGCGCAATACACCATGCACGCACCATCGAGCACGCGCATGGAACGCTCCACCTCAATAGTGAAATCGACGTGTCCCGGCGTATCGATGATGTTGAAACGGTACTCGGGGAAATCCAGGTTCATCCCCTTCCAGAAACACGTGGTTGCGGCGGAAGTGATGGTGATGCCGCGCTCCTGCTCCTGATCCATCCAGTCCATCGTAGCCGCACCATCGTGCACCTCGCCAATTTTGTGATTGACACCGGTGTAGAAAAGGATGCGTTCCGTCGTCGTCGTCTTTCCAGCGTCGATATGGGCGGAGATACCAATGTTGCGGTATCGCTCAATGGGTGTCTTGCGAGCCACGATGTTTACCCTGCCTTCCGTTACCGCTATTACGAGCGTGCTCTAAAGCGTTAAAAACAATCGAGCCCTTCACAGGGCCCGATTCGCTACTGATCGGATGATCAGAAGCGGTAGTGCGAGAATGCTTTGTTGGCCTCGGCCATCCGGTGCACCTCATCGCGTTTCTTCATCGCCGCGCCACGGCCTTCAGCCGCTTCGAGCAATTCACCGGCCAGCCGTTGCGCCATCGACTTCTCGGAGCGCTTGCGCGCGGCTTCACGCAACCAGCGCATGGACAGCGCCATGCGGCGGGATGGGCGCACTTCGACCGGCACCTGGTAGTTTGCGCCGCCAACACGGCGGCTCTTAACTTCGACAACCGGCTTCACGTTGGCCACAGCGGCGGAAAATATTTCCAGCGGATCTTTGCCCGCCTTGGCGTTAATGTGTTCAAACGCGCCATAGACGATGCGTTCGGCCACTGACTTTTTGCCAGAATGCATAATGACGTTGATGAACTTGGAAACATCCTGCGATATGAACTTGGGATCGGGCAGAATTTCACGTTTCGGAACTTCACGACGACGCGGCATGACAACCTCTCAAATAAATATGTGCCAGCTTGATCAGGCTTTTTTCGGGCGCTTGGCACCGTACTTGGAACGCGACTGCTTACGATCCTTCACCCCTTGCAGGTCAAGGGAACCGCGTACGATGTGATAACGCACCCCCGGCAAATCCTTCACCCGGCCACCACGGATCAGCACCACTGAGTGCTCCTGAAGGTTATGGCCTTCACCACCAATGTAGGAGATGACCTCGAATCCGTTGGTCAGGCGCACTTTGGCAACCTTACGCAACGCGGAGTTCGGCTTTTTGGGCGTCGTGGTGTAGACACGGGTACAAACACCGCGCTTCTGCGGACACGCATCAAGCGCGGGCACCTTGCTCTTGGCCTCTTCCACCTGACGCGGCTTGCGGACGAGCTGATTGATTGTTGGCATAACTTTAAGAATTCCCAAAAAACCGAGGCAGCCCACCACGGGCCGCCTCGGCGGTAAGTTCCGGTTTGTGGCTGACTGTAATTTGTCAAACAAAAGGAGGTGGAGGATATAACGCTTAGGCGGCAGTGTCAACGTATAGTAAATAGGCGAGATACCTGCGGGCTTTAGCCCGGACGGGCGCTGCGTTCAATGCCTGACGCAGTAGCGAGCAACAGTACATCCGCGCCGCGACGGGCGAAAAGGCCATTAGTCACAACACCAGCGATCTGGTTCAGTTCGGATTCAAGGGTGCGCGGGTCGTCGATGGCAAGTCCGGAGACATCGAGGATGTGATTGGCGTTGTCGGTGACAAAACCCTCGCGCCAGCGGGGGATGCCGCCGGTGAGACGGGCAATCTCATGGCCGACCTGCACACGCGCCATCGGGATAACTTCGACGGGCAGGGGAAAGTTTCCAAGGATAGCCACTTTTTTGCTGGCATCGCAAATGCAGATGAAACGGCGTGCTACAGCAGCGACGATTTTCTCGCGCGTCAGCGCACCGCCCCCCCCTTTTATCATATTGAATCCAGGGTCGATTTCGTCCGCGCCGTCGACGTAAAAAGGCAGAGTCCCTGCTCCGATATCATCGAGGCTCACGAGCGGGATGCCGTGCGCAGCCAGTCGCCGTGCGCTTGCTTCCGAACTGGGCACCGCCCCCCGCAACCCGCAACCCGCCAAGGCATCGATAAAATGATTGACGGTGGAGCCAGTGCCGACTCCGACGATGGCCCCCTGCGCAAGCGTCCTGATTTCTTCCAGCGCCGCAAGGGCAGCGGCCTTCTTAAGTTCATCCTGGTTCATCGTAAAACTGATTTCGGTTTGAAACTCCGCCCTTCAGGGCGGAAAGACGAACCCCGGCCCGAAGGGGCGGGGTTTCGGCGAGTCTTTGGAAGGGGTACAAACCCTTTCCAAAAGTTTGTTAAACCGGCCTGAAAGCCGGTTCTGAATAGTTGTTGCGGCTGGTTGCATCCATGAAATTAGATTCGATTTACGCTGACAACGGCCCGCTTCTGCCTAAATCCATTCATTGCGCAGACAGATTGCCCATTATAGCAGTGGATATAAGGTTTTTGCCAATTTGCCGCCCGTCTTATTCATGCAAATATGCTATTCAAAATATATAATTTCTTTCAATTCGCAACGTCCAGGTAAACTTCCAGTAGCAGACAGGCGATAATGTCGCCCCCACGCGTCCTTCCCGTGAACCTATTTTCTCCGGAGCCGACATTGAGCCGCCTCAAAAACGATACCCTGCTGCGCGCGCTGCTACGCGAACCCACCGAATACACCCCCATCTGGCTGATGCGCCAGGCGGGCCGTTACCTGCCCGAATACCGCGAAACCCGCAAACGCGCGGGCAGTTTCCTCGCCCTGTGCAAAACCCCGGCGCTCGCCTGCGAAGTCACCCTGCAACCGCTGGCGCGTTTTGACCTGGACGCTGCCATTCTTTTCTCCGACATCCTGACCATTCCGGACGCGATGGGGCTTGGCTTGTACTTCGTCGAAGGCGAAGGCCCGAAGTTCGAGCGCCCGCTCACCCAGGAATGGGAAATCCGCAATCTCTCCGTACCCGACCCTCACGCTGAATTGCGCTACATGACGGATGCGGTTGCCGAAATCCGTCGGGCGCTCGACGGTAGCGTACCGCTGATCGGCTTTGCCGGCAGCCCCTGGACGCTCGCCTGCTATATGGTTGAAGGCGGGTCGAGCGATGACTACCGCGCCGTCAAGGCCATGGCCTACACCCGCCCCGACCTCATGCATCACATCCTCGATGTTAACGCACAAGCCGTCACGGCCTGCCTGAACGCCCAGATTGAATCCGGCGCGCAGGCCGTAATGGTGTTCGATTCCTGGGGCGGAACGCTCTCCGATGCCGCCTGGCGTGAATTTTCCCTCGCTTACCTGCAAAGAATTGCCGAAGGTCTCATCTGCGAACGGGAAGGGCGGCATGTGCCTGCCATCGTCTTTACCAAGGGCGGTGGCCTCTGGCTGGACGCGCTCGCCGAGAGCGGGTTCGACGCGGTCGGACTCGACTGGACGATGGACATCGGCCATGCCCGTGAACAGGCAAATGGCCGGGTCGCACTCCAGGGCAACCTCGACCCCGCCGTACTGTTCGCCACACCGGAAGTAGTTGCCGCCCAAGCGGAGAAACTGCTCGATGCTTTCGGCCCACATCCGGGCCATGTGTTCAACCTCGGCCATGGCATCTCACAGCACACCCCGCCCGAGAATGTTGTCACTCTTGTTGAAACTGTACATACACACAGCCGTAGGGCAAATCGAAGCACATGAGCATAACGTACCGCGCCTCTCCCCGGCTGGGCGCGGGTTCTGTAATTTTGACTTATACACATGAACATTTTTGTGCGCCGCGCAGTCGCGGAATAAGGTACTTACTATGGCTGTTTCTAACATATTGATTAATAGATTATTTTTTTTGCCTCATCATAAGGCAAGGTGTGTAATTTGTCACAATGGTGCAGGATACCGGCTGCTGTACCCGGTTTCCCCACAAAGTTATCCACAGCAACTGTGGGAAAGCCTGAGACACCTTTTGTAGCAAATGTTTATCCTGGTTTGCACGAATTGCCTTCAAGTTTTCATACCAAGCCCCTGATTTTTGGTAGCTTGCCTGCTTTCTCTAACATCTGTCATGCCCGTCGTCCGCGTAGCAATTCCCGTCCCCCTGCCGCAACTCTTTGACTATCTGGCTGAAGACGCTACAACAGCAGACGTTGGCCGTTGCGTGCGGGTTCCGTTCGGACACGGGGAAAAAAGCGGGCTGGTTCTGGCCTTGCCCGAAACCACCAAGGTCGACCCCGCGCGGTTGAAGCCGGTTATCCGCATCCAGCGCGATATGCCCTGCCTGCCGCCCGACTGGATGGAACTGGTCGATTTCACCGCCCGCTACTATCACGCACCACCCGGAGAAGTCGTCTCGCTTGCGCTACCACCGGGACTGCGCCAGGCCAATGCTGCCTGCGGCGGCGACCCCGACCCTCCGCTCACCCTTACCGACGCGGGCCGCGCGGCGCTCACCGAACGCCGCCGTGACAGCCGCGCGCTGGCACTCGTGCGTGAACTGGCCGCACGCGGCGAACACATGCCCCCCCTCACACGTAGCGCCATCCGCCAGCTTGCCGCCGGGAGCGCCACAGGCGATGCGCTCGCGCGCGGCTGGTTAGCCACCTGCGCTGCCGATACCCACGAACGCCACCACACCAACGCGCCACCTCCCCTTACCACCGGGCAGGCCGATGTGCTGGCGGCCTGCCATGCCGCCCCTGCCGGTTTCGTTGTATGGCTGCTTGCTGGGGTCACCGGCAGCGGCAAGACCGAAATCTACCTGCGTCTGGCCGCCGAAACGCTGACTGCAGGGGGACAGGTATTGATGCTGGTTCCGGAAATTGCGCTCACGCCCCAACTGGAAGAACGGGTTCGTACACGTTTTCCCGCCGCCCGCATCGTCAGCCTGCATTCGGAACTCGCCACAGGAGCACGGGCGCGCGGTTTCAGGCAAGCCCTGGATGGGCAGGTCGACATCGTTCTCGGAACCCGGCTCGCGGTATTCACCCCGCTGCCGAGGCTGGGGTTGATCCTGATCGACGAAGAACACGATGCTTCCTACAAGCAGCAGGAAGGCATCCGCTATTCGGCGCGCGACCTCGCTGTCTGGCGGGCACTTCAGCGCAATGTGCCGGTGGTGCTGGGTTCCGCCACGCCCTCGCTGGAAAGCTGGAGGCACGCGCAGAACGGTCATTATCGCCTCCTGAGGCTGCCCGTCAGGGCGCTGTCCAGTGCGCTGCCCACAGTCAGGATCATCGACACTCGCCGTTGCCGCCTCGACGAAGGCCTGAGTCCGCCCTTGTTTGATGCCATTGCCGCACGGCTCAAGCGCGGCGAACAAAGCCTGATATTTCTCAACCGGCGGGGCTACGCCCCGGTACTGGCTTGTCCGGCCTGCGGCTGGGTAAGCCGATGCCCGCATTGCTCAGCCAACCGGGTCGTCCACCTCGCCGACCAGCGGTTACGCTGCCACCATTGCGGCGCTGACAGCCCCATTCCCCATGCCTGCCCGGTTTGCGGCAACCAGGACGTCCAGCCTTTCGGGCGCGGCACGCAGCGCATCGAAACCAGGCTTACCGAACTTTTCCCCACCGCGCGGGTGCTCAGGATCGACCGCGACGCCGCCCGCACCCCGGCACGCCGTGAATCGCTCTTGGCACGCATTGCCGCTGGGGAGGCCGACATCCTCGTCGGCACCCAGATGATGGCCAAAGGCCACGATTTTCCCCGCCTTACCCTGGTTGGGGTTCTGGGTGCGGACGCTTCGCTTGCCGCCGCCGACTTTCGCGCACCCGAACGCCTGTTTCAGCAGTTAATGCAGGTCGGAGGCCGTGCGGGCCGTGCGGAACTGCCGGGTGAAGCCCTGATCCAGACCGAATATCCGGCGCATCCGCTCTACCACTGCCTCATCCGGCATGATTTCGATGCCTTCGCCCGCATGGAACTCGACCAGCGGCTCGCCGCAAGTTTCCCGCCGTTCTCGCGCCAGGCCATGCTGCGGGCCGATGCGCCGGAACTGGCGGCAGCGGTGGATTTCCTGCACCGGGCAAAAGACGAGGCCGTCCCGCTCGCCGCGTCAAGAATCCGCCTTTTCGACCCCGTGCCGATGCGCCTCACTCGCCTCGCGCGGCGCGAACGCGCCCAATTATTGATCGAGTCCGACCAGCGCGCCGCGTTGCAGGACTTCCTCACGCGCTGGCTGGAGCGCATCTACACCCTCAGTGCGCCGCGCGGGCTACGCTGGCAAATTGACGTTGATCCACTGGAAGTGTGAGATGGCGATTAACCGGGGACTGTCTCCGACTCAACCGTTTGTGATCAATCGTGGGGTGTCCCCGATTAATCCTGCGATTGATCCCGCCGACGCTTGCCCGTCATCCAGAACATGCGCGCAACCGCATTGTGAGTCTGTTCGGTGGCTTCCTCATAGCTACGGGCACTGATTTTGAGGTCGCTTACCAGCCCGTTTTCCAGGCTGTAGCACCATGCGTGTACGGTGACATCGTGCCCGCGCAGCCAGGCGTCCCGCAACACCGTGGTCTGACAGATATTGGCCGCCTGATGAATGGCATTGAGTTCGCACAAGCGGTTATGCTGCCATGAGAAATCTTCCACCTGTGCGAGTTGCCTGGCATAGAGATCCCGCACGTCCCGCACATGGCGCAACCAGTTATCGACGAGGCCGTTCTTCTCGTCGTTGATCACTGCCCTGACCCCTCCGCAGCCATAATGCCCCACCACCAGAATGTGCTTGACCCGCAGGATGTCTACGGCGAACTGGATGACCGAAAGCACGTTGAGGTCGCTATGTGTCACCACGTTGGCAACATTGCGGTGGACAAAAACCTCGCCAGGGTCGAGGCCGACGATCTGGTTGGCGGGCACACGGCTGTCGGAACAGCCAATCCATAGATATTCCGGGGATTGTTGCCGTACCAACCGCAGAAAATAGGCAGGGTCTTCAACCTGCATACGGTCAGACCACGCCCGGTTGTTTTCGAAAAGCTGTGCAATCTCGTCACTCATATAGTTTCCAGGCAACGGCATAAATCGGGATGGGCGCAATTATCGCCGATTCCTTTTCAAAGCATCCGGTTATTAGTCCGGCCACACGCCCAATTCAGCCAGTTGTCGGCCTGCCGCCTGCGCCCAGCCGCGATTGGCCGCAGGGCTGGCCGGACTCGGATGCAGGATGCGCCCAATCTTCACACCGTTTGATGCATCCAGCGCCCCAAGCGCTCGCGCTTGGGCCCATCCGCCGACACCAATGACCCATTCCGGTGCAAATGCCTTCAGCAGCGCGCGTAAATGCGTGTCACAAGCCGCCAGCAGCGGTTCTTGTTCCGCTGCCGGGAGTTTGTCCGGCGTGAGGTTGCGCCCTTCGTCGAAAAAGGCGAGCGGGCAGTAATTGGCAACGAAATGCTCTGCAAAAAACGCATCCGCCAACCCGAACCGTTCCTGAAACAAACCCCACAGGCGCCGCCCGCTCACCTCCGAACGTGCGCAGGCGAAGCCTTCGACGGGACGCTTTGGGTTGACCCGTCCCGGCGGATTGACCGGCCCTTCCAGCCCAAGCCAATCCCGCACGGCAGACACCTCGCCGAAAGGCACGCCGGTTTGCACCATGCCGAAAGGCCCCGGGTTCATGCCCAGAAAGACGACCCGCCTGGGGCCGTCTCCATAACGGCGCAGGTAACGCTCATGAATGCTCCAAGCATAATCGAGTGGGTTGTAAACGTGCGTCACCGGCAGGGCGAAGCGCATCTTTCCAAGCGTGTCCGACAAGTCGCGGGCAGCGGCAATCAGGGCAGCGGCAGTCAGGGTCATGGTTTGCCGCCGCCTGCATTCCCTTCGTCCGCAGACGGGGTGGAGGGCGGCGGGCCGCTCCAGGGGGCAACCTTGAAGAGCAGCAGCATGCCTGGAATGGCAAGGAAAAAACACAGCCAGAAAAAACCCAGCCATCCGCCCATACCTTCCACCAGCCATCCGGCACTGGCATTGATGAAGGTGCGCGGGACGGCTGTCAGGCTCGTCAACAGCGCAAACTGCGTGGCGACATAGGCAGGATGTGTGCTACGCGCAATGAATGAGACGGATGCCGCCGTACCCAAGCCGACCCCAAGGGCTTCGACACCGATCACGCCGGCGAGAGTCCACAGCCGCTCGGCCGTAGCGGGAGCCGGCCCCAGGTACGCCAGCCAGGCAAAACCCAGGATAGCAACGGCCTGCAATATCCCGAAAACCCAAAGCGCACGATTGACGCCGATACGGGTCATCAGGACGCCGCCGACTACCCCACCGATCACGCTCGGCCACAACCCAGCGTTTTTGGCAACAAGGCCGATTTCTGTTTTCGTAAAACCCATTTCCATATAGAACGGGGTTGCCAGCGCGGTGCATAAGGAGTCGCCCAGCTTGTAGAGCAGGATGAAACTAAGGGTATAGAGGGCGAACTGAATGCCATGGCGATGGAAGAACTCCTGAAAAGGCTCGACAATGGCCGCACGCAAGGTTCTTGGGGGCTTGGTTTCGACGCGCGGCTCACTCACCAGCAGGGTCATGATGACCCCGGGCAACATGAACAGAGCCGTGATGATGAACACCTGCGCCCACGGCAAACGGTCTGAGAGAACCAGGGACAGTGACCCCGGCACCAAGCTGGCAATCTTGTACGCATTCACATGCAACGTGTTGCCCATTTCCTGCTCTACGTCAGCGAGCAGGTTACGCCGAAAGGCATCCAGAACGATGTCGAGCGAAGCCGAGACAAAAGCCAGCATCGCCGTCAGGAGCACGATAAGTTGCAAGTCTTCCTTGGGCGACAACTGACCGAGCCAAGCAATGATGCCCAGCAGGGCGATCTGGAACAATGCCATCCAGCCTCGGCGGTGGCCGAGCCACGGTAGCGCGTAGCGGTCGAGCAGGGGAGACCAGAGAAATTTCCAGGTATAGGGAAACTGGATCAGCGCAAAGGCGCCGATAGCTTTCAGGCTCAGTCCCTCTGTCTTTAGCCAAGCCGGCAACAGGTTGAAAAGCAGGTAAAGCGGCATGCCGGAAGCAAACCCGGTAAAAATGCAAATCACCATGCGCCGGTTGAAGATGGCGCGTCGCCAGTCAGGAGGAGATGTCGTCTGGGCCACGAGGATCGTCCGGTAGTCCGGTAAAATTTTTCGGATTATCCCAGACGAAACCGGAAAGGGGGAAAACGATTTCACTCCGGAAACCAACTGTGGATAAGTTGGCGGCGTGTGGTAAAAACGGGTAGAATTCAACACATACTCGGCCGAAGCTATGCCCTGATGCCTCAGCCGCTTCCCCCGATTTGGCCGCAGGCCGTGCCTGCCACCCAGTTTCCAGAGTGGCAGGCTTAATGTTTTTTTGAATGCCGTGCAACAGATGCCAACCACCCCTTCCTTGCAGCAAGAATTCTGGCTTTACTGTCTCGCGTGCCTTGAACAGGAACTGCCTGCACAACAGTTCAACACATGGATCAAACCGCTACCCGTCGAATATACCGATGGCAATGGCAGCCCCAGCTTGACGTTGAAAGCTCCCAACCGTTTCGTCCTGCAATGGGTGCGTGACCGTTACCTGCGCCGTATCGGCGAACTGGGCGAAGAATTCCACGGCACGCCCCTTCGGCTCAACCTGCAACTGATTCCCGCATCGACTGCGGTCGCTTCCACCGCCACGCCGGTCTCCGTCACGGATAGCGATACGGTTCGCTCCCAGCCATCTGTCCCTTCCGACCATGAGCCTTCATCCGCAGGTGAAAGTTCCACCAGAACGGGCGCGGCAGGCACCGAACCCACTTACAAAAAAACCCGCCTCAACCCCGATTTCACCTTTGAGACGCTCGTCACCGGCCGCGCCAACGACCTGGCCCGCGCAGCCGCGATGCAGGTTGCCCAGAACCCTGGCACTTCCTACAACCCGCTTTTCATATACGGCGGGGTCGGCTTAGGCAAAACCCACCTCGTACATGCCATCGGCAACGCCGTGTTCCAGTGCAACCCGAGCACGGTGGTGCGTTACGTACATTCTGAGGATTTCGGCTCCGATGTCGTACGTGCCTACCAGCAAAAGAGCTTCGATGCCCTCAAACGCTACTATCGTTCGCTCGACCTGCTCATCATCGACGACATCCAGTTCTTCCGCACCAAGGATCGGACGAAGGAAGAGTTCTTCCACGCCTTCAACGCGCTGACCGAAGCGAAAAAGCAGATCGTCATCACCTGTGACACCTACCCCAAGGACATCCAGGGCCTCGAAGACCGTCTCGTCTCGCGTTTCGACTGGGGGCTGACGGTACAGATCGAAGCGCCCGAACTGGAAATGCGCGTCGCCATCCTGCAAAAGAAGGCTGAAGCGCTACAGGTTCAGTTCGACGGTGATGTGGCTTTCCTGATCGCCAAGAACCTGCGCTCGAACGTGCGCGAACTCGAAGGCGCGCTCAACAAGGTCGTGGCCTACGCGCGTTTCCACGAACGCAACATTTCGCTCGACCTCGCCCGCGAGGCGCTCAAAGATTTGCTCAATGCCTACAACCGCCAGTTGTCGATAGAGCATATCCAGAAAACCGTAGCTGATTATTACAAGATCAAGACCAACGACATGCATTCCAGGAAACGCACCCGCGTTATCGCCCGTCCACGCCAGGTGGCAATGTGGCTGGCCAAGGAATTGACCGCCATGTCCCTACCGGCGATTGGCGAGGCGTTCGGCGGACGCGACCACACCACGGTTCTGCACGCCTGTCGCACGGTGTCAGACCTGCGACAGCGTGACCAACAACTCAACCACGATGTCCATGTGCTCACCCAAGTCCTGCGAGGTTAAGTTGCTCAATCCCCCAATCTCCTTTCCCTTCACCTTCATTCAACCAGACCGGATTGACTATGCTCCTGCTCAAAACCACCCGTGATGCCTTGCTCGAACCGCTGCAGGCGGTGTCCGGCGTTGTCGAAAAGCGCCACACACTGCCCATCCTCTCGAACGTACTGATTGAAAAAACAGGTGAACGCCTCACCTTTACCACTACCGACATCGAAATCCAGATCCGCATCGTCACCACGAACGGCTCGGAAGGGGAAGACGCCTCCGTCACCGTGAGTGCGCGCAAACTCCAGGATATCCTGCGCGCCCTGCCCGATACCGAAATCAGCCTCACCCTTGAAGACCGCCGCTTGAGCATCAAGGCCGGCCGCAGCCGCTTCCACCTGCAAACCCTCCCAGCCGAGGATTACCCCCTGATCACACCGCCCAGCGGAGACGCGGTGCGCTTCTCCGTGCCACAAAGAACCCTCAGGCAACAGCTTGCGCTGGTCTCCTACGCAATGGCGCAGCAGGACATCCGCTATTACCTCAATGGTCTGCTGCTCATCGCCGACGGCCAGAACCTGATCCTGGTCGCCACCGACGGCCACCGTCTGGCCTATGCGGACAACGAACTCGAAACGGACGTCCCGAGCCGTCGTGAAGTCATCCTGCCGCGCAAGACGGTGCTCGAACTCGCGCGCCAGATCGGTGACACCGACGATATGGTCGACATCGTGCTCTCCGGCAATCAGGCTGTATTCCGTTTCGATTCCATCGAATTCGTCACCAAGCTCATCGATGGCAAATTCCCGGACTTTGATTGCGTCATCCCACACGAGCATCCCAACTGCATCGCCCTGGCACGCGTACCGTTCCTGGCCGCATTGCAACGGGCCGCGATTCTCTCCAACGAAAAATTCCATGGCGTGCGGTTGGTATTGGACAACGGCGTGCTCTCCATCATCAGTTCCAACACCGAACAGGAAGAAGCCCGGGAAGAAATCGAAATCGACTTCGAAAACGAACGCCTGGATATCGGCTTCAACGTCGGCTACCTGCTCGATGTGCTCAGCAACGTCTCCTCCGAGACAGTCGAATGGCGCTTCCGTGACAACAATTCCAGCGCCCTCATCACCTTGCCCGGCAACGGGCGTTTCAAGTACGTCGTGATGCCGATGCGCATCTGAACCACGTCGCATGCCCGTCGGGCCGGCCACGTCGACCCGGACGGGTATTTTCGTTCTTTCGAAGGAACCAATCCTGCCCTGTTCCTTTCCCATTTCCCGTTGTTCCATCACCGAGGTTTCCATGACCGAACAAAACGCCAGCCTCCCTGGTAACGACTACGACGAATCCAGCATTCAGCAACTCGAAGGGCTGGAAGCGGTCAGGAAACGTCCCGGCATGTACATCGGCGACACTTCCGACGGCACGGGCCTGCACCACATGGTGTTCGAAGTCGTGGACAACGCCATCGACGAGGCGCTCGCCGGATATTGCGACGACATCGTCGTCACCATCCACAGTGACAACTCCATTTCCGTCACCGACAATGGGCGCGGCATCCCGGTCGGCATCAAAATGGATGATAGGCACGACCCTAAGCGCAGCGCCGCAGAAATCGTCATGTGCGTGCTGCACGCGGGCGGCAAATTCAACCAGAACAGCTATAAAGTTTCCGGCGGACTGCACGGTGTAGGCGTATCCTGCGTCAACGCCCTTTCCAAATGGCTGCAACTCACGATCGCCCGTGACGGCAAGCGGCACTTCATGGAATTCCATCGCGGCGCCCCGCAGAGCCGTGTCATCGAGACCATCGACGGCATCGACACGTCCCCGATGAAAATCACCGGGGAAACCACCAAGCGCGGAACCCGCGTACATTACCTCGCCGACGAAGAAATCTTCGGCAACATCGAATATCACTACGACATTCTCGCCAAGCGTCTGCGCGAACTCTCCTTCCTCAACAACGGCGTCAAAATCCGCCTCGTCGACCAGCACACCGGCAAGGAAGAAAACTTTGCCTTCGTGGGCGGCGTCCGAGGCTTCGTCGAATACATCAACCGCACCAAGACCGTGCTCCACTCCAGCGTATTCTATGCCACCGGTTCCAGCCGCATTCCTTCCGGGGTAGGTGGGGGGGAAACCGTGCTCGATGTCGAAGTCGCCATGCAATGGAATGACAGCTACCAGGAACAAGTCCTCTGCTACACCAACAACATCCCCCAGACCGACGGCGGGACACACCTCACCGGCCTGCGGGCAGCTATGACGCGGATCATCAACAAATACATCGAAGAAAACGAAATTGCCAAGAAAGCCAAGGTCGACATCTCCGGCGACGACATGCGCGAAGGGCTGGCCTGCGTCCTCTCGATTAAAATGCCCGACCCCAAATTTGCCAGCCAGACCAAGATGAAACTGGTTTCCAGCGAAGCCCGGCCCGCCGTAGAAGAAGTCGTGGCCGCACGGTTGGCCGATTTCCTGCTCGAAAACCCCATTGATGCCCGGACGATCTGCGGCAAGATCGTCGAAGCCGCCTGCGCCCGCGAAGCCGCACGCAAGGCACGTGAAATGACGCGCCGTAAAGGCGTGCTCGACGGTGCGGGACTCCCCGGCAAGCTTGCCGACTGCCAGGAGAAAGACCCGGCGCTGTGCGAAGTCTTCATCGTCGAAGGCGACTCTGCCGGCGGCTCTGCCAAGCAGGGGCGCGACCGCAAATTCCAGGCCATCCTGCCCCTGCGCGGCAAGGTGCTCAACGTCGAAAAAGCCCGTTTCGACAAACTCATCGGATCGGAAGCCATCATCACCCTGATTACCGCGTTAGGAACCGGTATCGGCAAGGATGACTACAAGCCCGAAAAACTCCGTTACCACCGGGTCATCCTCATGACCGACGCCGACGTTGACGGCGCGCACATCCGCACCCTGCTGCTGACCTTCTTCTACCGGCAGATGCCTGAACTGATCGAGCGCGGCCACATCTACATCGCGCAGCCGCCGCTCTACAAACTCAAACACGGCAAGGCCGAGATCTACATCAAGGACAATCACGAACTGAACACCCACCTGCTCAAACTCGCGCTGGAGGGCGCTTCCCTCATCCCGCGCGAAAGTGCGCTGCCCATCACCGAAGAGACCCTTGGCGGCCTTGCACGCAGCTACCTGCTGGCCGAAGCCGTCATCAAGCGCCAGGCCAGCTTCATCGACCCCGAAGTGCTGCACGTCATCCTTGCGCACGACGTCACCCTCGACCTGCTCAACGAAACCGCCGCCCGCGCCAGTGCCGAAGCCCTGCAAGTCTGGCTACCCGATGGCCTGTGCGTTTACCCCGAATTCCATGACGAATCCGAAACTTGGCGGCTCGTCATCGAGCGCCTGCACCACGGCAACCGCAAATTTGGCTGGATCGAAGACAGCTTCCTGGCCTCCGGCGACTACCGCAGCATCCGCACCGCCGCCCAATCCATTTCCGGCCTCATCGGCATTGGGGCAGAAATCCGCCGGGGCGACAAACGGCAAGCCATCACCCGCTTTGCCGACGCCATCGACTGGCTGCTTGCCGAAGTCGAACGCGGCATCACCAAGCAGCGATACAAAGGCCTGGGGGAAATGAACCCCGATCAGCTCTGGGAAACCACAATGGATCCCGCCGTGCGGCGGCTGCTGCGGGTACAGATCGACGATGCCATTGCCGCCGACGAAATCTTCACCACCCTGATGGGGGATGAAGTCGAGCCGCGCCGCGCGTTCATCGAGACGAATGCGCTACGGGCGCAGAACATCGATGTGTAGGCAAACGGGCGACAGGATGCCGCCCGTTTCATCTGAACCGCCCCGTGCGTAAATCAAGATTTTTCTATAAGTTATAGAAAGTTATTTTTCAGATATAATTATATGAATTCTATAATTTCATATAATTCCATATGGATACCTTCCGCCGGCCTGACCTGGCCAAACAAATGGCCCGCCAGCTCCTTCGCCCATCCCTGCTGGATGTCGGGCTGCGTTCCGGCCTGTTTATCTCCGGGGCGAGACGGACAGGCAAAACAACCTTTTTGCGCCATGACCTGATCCCGGCGCTGCAAGTCCTGGGCGCAATCGTCATCTATGTCGATCTGTGGCAAGACATCACGGCCTCTCCGGCAATCCTGATGCAGGATGCCATCCGTCGTTGCCTGAAAGACCTACAGACGCCATCTTCTGCATTGCTCAAACGGCTTTCCAAACTGAAAAGCGCCGATATCACTGCCTTGGGGCTGAAATTCGCCTTCGACATCGATCAAGTCGGTGAAAAATTCGGCGTCACGCTCGCTCAGGCCCTGACAGAAACTGTCGACTTGGCGAAAAGCGATGTTGTACTGGTCGTCGATGAGGTGCAGCAGGCCGTCAGCACCGATGAAGGCCGGAACATGCTCTTTGGCCTGAAGGCTGCGCGCGACACCATCAACCTGCGCCCACAGACGGAAGGGCATTTTATTTTCATCGGCACGGGGTCGCACCGGGCGATGGTGAATGAACTAACGGCCCGGAACAATCAGGCATTTAGCGGCGCGACATCCATTGCCTATCCGTGCCTGGGCGAGGATTACGTTGCGTGGCTGACAGGCCGCCTTGCCCGGCAAGGTTTTGAGCCGCTCCCCAGTTTAAACGCTGCCAGTGAGGTGTTTTCGATGCTTGGGCATAAGCCGGAAGATTTCCTGCGTGCCCTGCGGGCGCTCAAAGGGGCGGAGCATCCAGACGATGCGCTACGGGCTACCGCGCGGGCTTTATGCACGGCAGCAACAGATGCCGAGATACAGAAAATCATGGCAATGGGCGGGCTGGCGATTGCCTTGTTCGACCGGATTACCAGTGCAAGCGAAGGGGTGCGCGGGGTCTTTTCGGCGAAAGCAGTGGCTGGCTATTCCAATGCCTTGGGGCGACCGGTACGGGTTGAGGAAATTCAACCTATTGCCAACCAGTTGCTGGACGCAAACCTGATAATTCGGTGCGGCTATGGCAGCTATGCCGTTGCCGACCCGGCCGTACAGGCGCGCTGGCTGGAAAACCGCCCGCTTTTAGAGCAGCTTTGATTCAAGCGCATACATTTCTTTGCGGCGCGGACAGTTGATGAGCATATGCCCCTCTCCCACTTGCGGGAGAGCCGGAGATATAGGTTGGGGTGCGCGAAGCAAACCCCAACGTGCAGGGGCAAGGGGATGGCGGTAGCGTTGGGGTTCTATATGAACGCCTCCCTTTGTGCAAGCCTTTGCATGTTTTAACCGACAGGATAGGTTGCAGCTCTATATCCGGCCTTGTTGCAGCCTGTCTTGCCGCTGCTGGCCCCGATGA
>WREK01000027.1 GCA_009779355.1 Betaproteobacteria bacterium
TGCGGGTTTCAAACCCGCCCAAAACATAGCCTGACACATGGTCTGCAAGCCGACGAACGGACATGGACGTGTTTGAAACCCGCACCTGCGCTGCCCGGACGGAATAAATCAGCGTTTCCCTAAAAAGACCCAAACAGAGAGCCCAAAGCGATGACCGCAATCAAAGCGAAAATTGCTCCGACGATACCGACCATGACGATGTCGCGGTAGCTCTCCTTGTGGGTCGAGCCGCATACCGCCAGTAGTGTTACGACTGCGCCATTGTGGGGCAGGCTGTCCAGGGTGCCCGCGCCAATGACGGCAATGCGGTGCAGGAGCGCAGGGTCGATACCGAGTTCCGATGCATTCATCATGTATGTGCTACCGAGCGCATCCAGTGCAATGGTCAGCCCGCCCGAGGCGGAACCGGTCAATGCGGCCAGCAGGTTGGTGGCAACCGCCAGCGAAACGAGGGGGGAGCCGCCGATGCCCAATACCCAGTTCCTGACGATCTCGAATGCTGGCATGGCTGCGACCACCGAACCGAACCCGACCAGGCTGGCGACGCTGATCGCGGGCAAAACGGAAGCATTGGCGCCTGCATCCATGGTTTCGCGCAGGTTGGGGAAACGGCGCCAGTTGATGGCTAAAACGGTGAAAATGGCGCATAACAAGGCCGTTATCACCGCCCAGACACCGCCAATATCCGAAAGCGAAACCTTGCCCCAGCGTGCTTCGCCCAGAAAACCCGCATCCATGTTGGGCAGGACGATCAGCGACATGATGAGGTTGACAGTCACGACTACGATTAGCGGAAGGGCTGCAAGATAAACCGGAAGGGGAGCGGTTGCTGCCTTTCCGTGCAGGATTTCGGCCGGGTCGAATTCGCGGGCGGCAACGGCGCGCTCACGCAGCGCGTCGTCACTGCCCGGGTCCGCTGCAACGGGCACGGTACCGGCATTGCCAAAACCCTCCCCGGTCAGGCGTGCATTTTTTTCTTTCAGATGAAGCCAGTACAGGCCGAAGGCCAGCATGATTACGGAAGCAATCAATCCAAGACTTGGTGCGGCAAAGGGCGTCGTGCCAAAAAACGGCATGGGAATGGCGTTTTGAATGGAGGGCGTGCCGGGCATGGATGACATGGTAAATGTCGAAGTACCCAGTACGATTGCTGCTGGCATTAAACGCCGTGGGATGTTTGCCAGACAGAACAGGCGTCGCGCCATCGGCGCCAGGACGAAGAATGCGACAAAGAGGCTCACGCCGCCGTAAGTGACCAGTGCGCCAGCCAGGACGACGGCCAGGATCGCCCGGCTTTCCCCCAGCCTGCGCATCAGGAAATCGGCGACGATGGAAATCGAACCGCTGTTTTCCATCAGTTTCCCGAATAGGGCGCCGAGCAGGAACAAAGGAAAGAATTTCGCCAGAAAGCGTGCGGCGCTTCCCATGAATGTCTGTGTCCAGTGCGCCAGCAACGGCTCGTTCGAGAAAAGCACGGCGCACATGGCCGCCAGCGGAGCGAGCAGCAAAACGCTCCAACCCCTGAAAGAGAACCAGATGAGAAGGCCAAGCCCGAGCAGGATGCCGATTAGTCCCAAAATCATGGGCTATACCCCTTCGAGCAGCGCATCGATATCAAACGACGACTCATGTCCCAGGGTATGGCCATGATCTGCCAGGAATTTCGCGGCAGCCTGTCGCCCCGCGTCACGCAACATGGTCAGAAAAGCCCGTTCCGTATTCAGTTTGGAAGAGTATCCGAGCGAGACCATGATGTCGTCGGCGATGCGGTGAATCCGCATCGAGGCCCAGCGGTCGTCTTCTTCTTCCATGTTTGGCATCTTGCGCATCATTTTGTGCAGCAACGCAATCATGCGCAGTTCTTTCAGTAGCACGGCGTTGAAAGAAACCTCGTTGAGCCGGTTCTGTATCTCACGGGCCATTTCAGGTGTGCCCGTGCGTTCCACCGGGTTGATCTGAACCAGGATGATGTCCCGTGTGTTACATTCGCGTACCAGCGGCGTTATCGTCGGATTGCCCGAATAGCCGCCGTCCCAATAGGAATCGCCCTCGATTTCGATTGCCTGGAACATCGTCGGCAGGCACGCTGAGGCCAGCAGGACATCCGTGTTCAATTCGCCGTTGCGGAATACCCGACCACGGCCTGTTCGCACATTGGTTGCCGTGATGAAAAGTTTGATCGGGCTGTCCGCGAGATGGGAGAAGTCAACGGAATCTTCGAGAATGAAACGTAGCGGGTTGATTCCTCCAGGGTTCAAAAGGTAAGGAGAAACGGCTCGCGCCAGCATATCCATAGCCACGAAGATCGGGGAGTTGTCCAATGTCCAGCGCCCCATCAGGGTATCCAGCGGGGTTCGTTGGAACGGACTGAAAAGTCCAGCGTCCGCTACCTTGAACCAGAAACGCTCCAACGCGGCGCGCGCGCCTGCCGCACCGCCCTCCGTGTAACCGTGTGCCAGAACCGCCGCATTCATCGCACCGGCAGACGTCCCCGATATACCTTCGAAGCTCAGCCACTCCTCTTCCAGCAACCTGTCGAGCACCCCCCAGGTAAAGGCCCCATGAGAACCGCCGCCTTGAAGCGCCAGGTCGACATGCAGCGTTTTACGCGTGGATTTCTTCCTGGAGGGGTTAAGGGTTGATGACATTCGAGTATTACGATACAGGCTATCAACTGATCGCCATTGTACTTATAGAAAATGATTTTTTTATTATGTTTGGCCGCCACCGTTAAAAAATCGAGCAGTGGCGGCAAACTCAGTAACGCTCAACACTTGTTGTCAGATGTAATTGACGGATCAGGGAAGTCGCGGCAGAATAACGCGTTTCTCGGGGTGTAGCGCAGTCCGGTAGCGCGCTTGCTTTGGGAGCAAGATGTCGGGGGTTCGAATCCCTCCACCCCGACCAGCTCACCCCGGTTGCACGTGGAGATCGTCTGCCCGTAGCTCAATAGGATAGAGCACCGGCCTTCTAAGCCGGGGGTTGCAGGTTCGATCCCTGCCGGGCAGGCCATACAGTTTGCGGGCTTCGCATTGGCGGGGCCCTCACAGCGGCGGCATTAGCTCAGTTGGTAGAGCACTGGATTGTGGCTCCAGTTGTCACCGGTTCGATTCCGGTATGTCGCCCCAAATCACGCCAGTGTATGGGCTAGGCCTGACTGCGCATCCACGCCAATATGGGCCTTCATTCCGAAATGCTACTCATTGCTTTTTTTGGCTTGGTGCATCTCGGGATCCCGGCTTTTGTCCCGGTTCTTCGTCGAGGGGGGCGCAGCAATCATTGTGGCATCCACAATGCTGCCCTTGCGCATCAAAAGCCCCTGCCGGCCCAAGTGCGCATTGACAGAGTCACGTACATCCGCAGCATTTTCTCCAAGCCAATGGGCGGGCGGCCAAGGCCTTTGCCTTTCGGGTAAAAAGGCTCCAACCGCGACACAATCTCAGGCCATGGGGATACCTCATTGCGTTGCGACAGAAAAATATCGCGTTTGGTCTGTTTCTTCTTCGCCCTATATTTCAACTCGGAAAAACTGCCTTGCATGATTAGCACCCAATTGTTCATACTTTGATAAATATCATTATACCATATATTGGGAGAAAGATAAATCAGTGTTTCTTTAGGGAATTTTAGTGTGAATTTCCAAAGGCATATTCAAAAGATCTTATTTTGGTTGTATTTTTTTTTTTGATCTGCATCAAAGTCCTAGGGAAGCGCTGAGTTATTCGGTTTCTGGCTATATTCCGTGTGATAACGCATTGATTTTCAATAGCACGTCTCGCAAGGGTTTGAATAAATCAGCGTTTCCTTAGGGAATTTTAGTGTGAGTTTCCAAAGGCATACTCAAAAAAAATCTTGTTTTGACCGTATTTTTTTGATCTGCATCAAAGTGCTAGGTGATTATTATTATAAGATACCTGCCGAGTATATTGATACAGGGTAATTCTCAATGTATTCATAACTCTCGATTGTCAAAGCAACGATAACCATGTTAAACAAAAGGAGGCTGTTATGGCTTTAGAAAATGGCAAAATCCCTGATTCGTATTTGGTGAAGATCAGTGGGGGAAACGTTTCGGCAGATTGCGATCCCAGGCTTCGGAAGGGCGCGGCCGCATCTTGGGAGACTATCTACGCCGAGCTCAAGAAGCTCAGGTGGCCGGCAAGGGTGGTGAACGACGGCTACCGGGACTTCGCGAGGCAGCAGAGATATAAAAACAATGGAATGTCTAACGTAACGCCTGGTAAGTCTAATCATGGCTGGGGTCTAGCGGTCGACGTCGACGGGCTAGGCGGTTTTAACAGTGCCAAGTTCAATACATTCGCCGCGATCGCTAAACCCAAGAGCTGGAACAACGATGAGGGCAAGAGCATCGGAGAGCCGTGGCACTGGGTGTACACTGGCGAGCCGGACAAGGTGGGTGGATCAGTCGCTCCCAGTCCTCCCCCTCCTCCGCCGGGGAAACTCACCGAAGATGGAGTTTTCGGGACTGAGACAGTCAAACGTTGGCAGCAAGTCATGGGAACGGTTGCCGATGGCATCATCAGCGGCCAGTTTACAGGCAATAAACAATACCATCAGGCGAGCGCCGCCCTCCAGTACGGAAGCGGAGGCTCTTCTCTTGTGCGTGCTGTGCAGCAGAAACTGGGGATAACCGCCGATGGTCATTTGGGGCCCAATACGATCAAGGCAATCCAGAAGCGTCTGGGCGTAACTGCTGATGGATACTTTGCAGCAAAGCCGTCAGAAACCGTTAAAGCACTACAAAGAAAGCTGAACACGGGCACGTTCTGATTATTCAGCCGATAACAGCGATCCCGTCAGCGGGTATGGAACGGCGCGGGGGAACTCGCGCCCGCTTTGTGACCCTTATCATAACCAAGGAGGAAGTGAAATAGCTGACATCAAAACCACAGAACAAGCAGTGGAAGGTCGTACATCCCTTTGGAAGAAGCACGGTGGGCTGTGAATATGGTTGACCGTGCGGGAATCCCTGATTCAGTATCAACCAAACACTTTTGCGCAGGAGAGTAACAAATGGCAAATATTGAAACTGCAGTGAACTGGGCGGTAAATATCGCCAAAGACAGTTCTCACGGTTATACCCAAAACACGAATTCAAAAGTAGGGGAGACGCGAGATGGAGGGACAGACTATGACTGCTCGTCTTTGGTATGCCATGCGCTCAGACAGGGTGGGTTTTCTTTAGGAGCGTATCAGTCTGGCGGCAGCTTCTCCACTCATTATATGAAGGATGCGCTCACCTCTGCCAACGGATGGACATGTTATGACAATATTAATACAAATACAATGGCCGTAAAACGTGGCGATGTTTTGTGGAGGTCGGAGCATACAGCCATTGCCATCAGCTCTACCGAATTAGTAGAGGCAAGAATCAACGAAAAGGGTGGAATACTAGGAGGAGCGCCTGGTGATCAACTTCAACGTCAAGGCAAATCTCTTGAGGAAATAGGGATAAGGAAAATCAATGCCAGTGGCTTTAAAGCTTTTACTCGTATATGGCGTTACACCGGCGGAGGCAGCACAGTACCCGCTCCCGTCCCCACTCCTCCCCCTTCGCCAGGGAAACTCACTGAAGATGGACTTTTCGGAACGACGACAGTTAAACGTTGGCAGCAAGTCATGGGAACGCCTGCCGATGGCATCATCAGCGGCCAGTTTACAGGCAATAAACAATACCATCAGGCGAGCGCCGCCATCCAGTACGGAAGTGGAGGCTCTTCTCTTGTGCGTGCTGTGCAGCAGAAACTGGGGATAGCCGCCGATGGTCACTTGGGGCCCAATACGATCAAGGCAATCCAGAAGCGTCTGGGTGTGACTGCTGATGGATACTTTGCAGCAAAGCCGTCAGAAACCGTTAAAGCACTGCAAAGAAAGCTGAACACGGGCACGTTCTGATTATTCAACCGATGACAACGATCCCGTCAGCGGGTATGGAACGGCGCGGGGGGACTCGCGCCGACTTTGTAACCCCTTGTGATCGAACCGTTCTGACAGGCATTTGTTCGTTCTGCAAAACAGCATCCCTTGGGAGATATTGCCCCAGTTGTCACCGGTTCGATTCCGGTATGTCGCTCCACATTTGAATTTGGTATATTTCCTATTTTTCGCGCCGTGCCGTTGTCCGGCTTTTTTTGTTTTGGGTATTATGAAATCCATTGTCATCCTTGTTTCCGGTCGGGGCAGTAACATGGAGGCTATCGTCCGGGCGGATATCCCCGGCGCGCGCATTGCGGCGGTCGTTAGCAACCGTGCCGATTCCGCTGGCCTTGCGTTTGCGGCACGTCAGGGTATCGAGACTGTGGTCGTCGCGCATGCCGATTATGCCGAACGAAGCCAGTTCGATGCCGCGCTACGGGACGCCATTGATATTTACGCGCCGGATCTCGTCGTGCTGGCCGGTTTCATGCGGGTGCTTGGCGAAAATTTCGTGCAGCATTACGCGGGGCGTCTGCTCAATATCCATCCTTCGCTGTTACCCGCTTTCCCAGGCTTGCATACGCACCGGCGCGCACTCGCGGCAGGGGTGAAGTTGCACGGGGCGAGCGTACATTATGTAACAACCGAACTCGACGGCGGGCCTATAGTGATTCAGGCGGTCGTGCCGGTGTTGCCAGATGATGACGAGGATCGTCTCGCCAGCCGTGTGCTGGCAGAAGAGCATCGCATTTATCCGCAGGCCGTGCGCTGGTTTGTCGAAGGGCGTCTCAGCGTTTCGGAGGATGGCCGGGTCGAAGTGACCGGCGCCCGTCCTGCTGTGTTTGCCTTGCATTTGCCTGCGCTCGATGTGCAATGAGCTGTGAATTCATGGGACTGACGATGATGCTTCGCACTGTGGTTTGTATCGCGCTGATGCTTGTTTTGTCCGGAATATTTCCGGATGTGGGCTGGGCGGATAGTGGGAAAGGGGTTTCGGTTTGGCCGAAAAAAGGGGAGATTGATTACCGCGTATCCTATGGCGAGGGTGGGCTGGTCATTGGTCAGGCGCATTATTCGTGGGAGCACGACGGCGAGAATTACCAGATGCGGCTTGCGCTGGAAACGACAGGCATGGCGGCGATGTTGTACAAGTTCGATTATGTGCAGTTGAGCCAGGGCAGCATTGGAAAAACTGGCCTGCGTCCTTTGCGCTTCGAAGTCAACCAGGTGCGCAAGGCACCGGAAATGGCGTTGTTCGACTGGAACGGGAAGTCCGGGGCGCGGGTGAGTATCCGCCGTGGCACAGAGGAGCGGCACAACTTTGAATTGACGCCCGGGGATCAGGACATTCTCAGTATCTGGCGACAGATCAGCCATGTGGATAAGTTGCCGGACAGCCTGCTCGTGGTCGGCAACAAGAGCGCCCGCTATGCTCGGGTCGTAGACCTTGGGAATGTCGACATCAAAGTGCCGGGGGGGAATTTTGCAACCCGGCATTTCAATGCCCGTTCCGAGGATGGGAAGTTGAAAATCGACTTCTGGTTGGCAGGCAGCCATCACATGGTTCCGGTGCGCGTCATTCTTGGCGGTGACAAGTCGGACACGCCGCTTGTCCTGGAAGCGACTGCTGTCCCCACCCCTTTGTCCAGTTGAAAATGAAGAGGCCGAAAAAAACTGGGCGTTCCTCGCAAGATGTAGATAAGGACAGGCCCGCGATATTGACACAGGCAGCTAAGGTGCTGGGTAATGTGCTTGAATTCGAGCATCCGGCTGATGCGGTGCTTTCAAAGTTTTTCCGGGAGCATCATGCCCTTGGCCGGCGCGACCGTGCTTTGATTGCCGAAAGCGTGTATGGAATCCTTCGCCGTTTGCGCTGGTTGCACCGCTTGGCCGGAGGCGGGGCGACGCCACGCCAATTGCTGTTGGCCTGGCTTGCGCGGGGCGAAGGATGGGCGATGCGCCAGTTCGATGGGCTGGTGTCGGGTGAAGAACGCCATTGGATCGAGGCCGTCAAAGCGGTGGATCTTTCCGAGGGCAGCCTGGCCGAACGTGCCGATTTGCCTGACTGGCTGTGTGAGCGCCTGCTGGGCACGCACGATGAAGCGGGGCTGCTGCAGTTGGCTCAAAGCCTCAACCGGCCCGCGCCACTCGATCTCCGGGCCAACATTCTCAAGCTTAGCCGTGATGCCGCGCTTGCCTGTTTACAGGATAGCGGGCTTGATGCTGCGCCGTGCCCCTGGTCACCGCACGGGATCCGTCTCGCAGGCAAACCCGCGTTGCAAAAGCACCCGCTTTTCCTCGACGGTAGTGTCGAAGTGCAGGACGAAGGTAGCCAGATACTAGGTTTTCTCATGCAGCCGAAATCGGGGGAGTTCGTCGTCGATTTTTGCGCCGGGGCGGGCGGGAAAACCCTGCAACTGGGGGCCATGATGCGTTCTGCGGGCCGCCTTTACGCTTTCGATGTGGCCGAGAAGCGGCTGGCGCGCCTGCGTCCTCGCGTGGCGCGCGCGGGACTGAGCAATGTGCATCCAATACTGATTGCGCACGAGCGCGACGCCCGTCTCAAGCGCCTCGCGGGCAAGGCTGACCGGGTATTGGTCGATGTGCCGTGCAGCGGGCTGGGAACCCTGAGGCGCAATCCTGACCTCAAGTGGCGGCAAACGCCCACCGCGATCGATGAGATGGTCTCGCGTCAACAGGCGATTCTCGAAGCTGCCGCAAAGCTGGTGCGACCCGGCGGGCGCCTGGTCTACGCAACCTGTAGCCTGCTTGGCGAGGAAAATGACGACGTGGTTGACGCTTTCCTTGTCGCACATCCGGAGTTCGTGTCGGCTTCAGCCGAAGATATCCTCGCGCGGCAGGGTATCGCGCCCGGCACGGGTGAGCGGTTGCGTCTGTCCCCGGTCGCGCACGGCACGGACGGTTTTTTTGCCGCTGTGCTGATGCGAGAGCAAACGTTGCAGGGCTGAACACGCGTCGCGCGCAATCCCCGAAATGAGTGACGGGGTAAGCGAGACAATTGTTTATGGAGCCGAAGGCTCCCCAGACTGCTGACGAACCCCCGGTTTTTTCCGGGGAGGGTTGGGGAGCAGGTCTGCATAGGTTGGGGTGAGCCTGCGAACCCCAACGTTGTCGCCACCCCTTTGCCACTGTACGTTGGGGTTTGCTTCGCGCACCCCAACCTATACAGTATATGCCTAACAGGTACAATCGCCCTGCCATTCATGCACGGAGACTTTGTCAGCAGTCTGTGGAGCCGAAGGCTCCCCTGAGCCGTATCGAGGAATCCTCGGCCTTCAGGCCGAGGTGACTCAAAACCCGATTTCAATCGCGCGTCGAGGAATTTCCCGGCCTGGAAGGCCGGGATGGGTTAAGGCTTGACGCAGCATCCGATGCATACTTTTGCTTTCCGTAACAAATATATTTTTCCACCGAAAATTATTTTTTGAAAAAATCATTTTATATCAATGAGTTATGAATCATGTGTTTTTCCATTTTTATCTTGAAGTTGCGGTAAACCACAATATGAGCTGTATAATGCACCAGATGTGACAACAGTGGACACCATGTATGCCAATGTTGTACTGGCAGGCTTGTGTGGGCGCGATGTCGCCTTTTGCAGGAGAAGATCTATGTCAAATGATCCATGTAGCGTGTTTGGTTTACGTCTGAGTGAAATCAGAAGGAGCAAGGGTTGGTCTCAGGAGCGGTTGGCTGCAGAGAGCGGATTGGCCCGGAGTTATGTGGGAGGAGTGGAGCGCGGACAACGTAACATCGCCCTACGGAACATTTGCAAGCTTGCTGGTGCGCTTGGGATGTCGCCATCAGTCTTGTTTGTTCCGCCCGATCCTCCCAGTGGTTTCGGCAGCCGTCCCCATTCCCATTGATTTAAGCCGTCCTCATTGATCCGGTCTATCGCGTTCAGATCTCGTGGCGTGTTGCGTCGGCCCAGCAGTTTGGAGTTTCGAACAGTCTGACCCGCTCAAGGCGTAACGCGTTGCCACAGGTGTCGCGGTAGGCCGTGTCAAGAATGCGGAATGCTGCAGTAGCGAGGTTTTCGACTGTCGGGATCATGTCGAAGATCACCGTCTTGTGGTCGGGCAGAGACGCGAGAAACTCCATCACGCGCTTGTCCTCGCGCCAGACAAGGAATGCGTGATCCCACTGGCTGACTACTTTTTCCCAGGCAATGCGTTTGATTTCGCCGAAATCCATCACCATGCCGTTGGCCGTGTTGCCGGGAATGTCGATTATCCTGCCTTCGAGGCTGATTTCAATCGTGTAGCGATGGCCGTGTAAATGCCGACATTGGCTGACATGATCCGGAATGCGGTGGCCAGCATCGAATTCAAGACGGCGGGTAATGCGCATGGTGTTCTTTTGTAGGCAGGGGTGCGAATTATAGCACTGCCCCAAGTCGGCCAACCGCTCTCGCGCCGATCAGGCATGCGGGCTATCATAAAACACTTGCCAAGACCGTTATTGCTGCGGATCGCTTCCGGGGCTGTTGCCGGTTTTGTCAGACAGTACTCAAAGCTCAGAGGAGATTCAGATGCCCTTTATGCCTTGGTCTGATGAGTTAGTATTGGGCATTGATTCTATAGACAAGCAGCATCGCTGGCTGGTCGACACAACCAATCGTCTCCACGACGAGCTTGCTTTCCGTTACCCAAAGCAGGAAGAACTCGAAAAAATTCTGGAAGGTTTGATGGAATATGCCATTAACCATTTTATCGTCGAAGAAGACCTGTTCAACCGTTATGGCTATCCGGAAGAGCGTGTCCATCGCGCACGGCACGATGAGTTTTCACGTTATGTGCTCCAGTTGCTCCTCAAGTGTGAAAGGGGAGAACAGGTTTCGGATGAGGTGCTGGAGTTTCTGCGAACATGGCTGGTGAAGCATATTCTCACGGAAGACAAGGCTTACGTGCCTTTCCTGAAAGAAAAAGGGGTCAAATGAAATTACTCCTGGTAATTTGTACGCTATATCGGGGGCGATGGCCATTCATGTCATGATAAAGGAATGATTTTCCCATGTTTGTTCCAAGTTTTCTGCGTCGCTTGTTCAAACCCGCAATGCGTCCGCATGTGGATTTCGGCATGCGCGAGCAAAGTGTCCTGTGCATGGGGCCGCACGGGCTGCATCGCATGTCCTATGTCGAATGGGGCGACCCGGATAACCAGAGGGTCTTGCTCTGCGTTCACGGGCTCACACGGAACGCGCGGGATTTCGATGTGCTTGCCCAGGCGCTTTCCAGCGATTACCGGGTGATTTGCCCCGATGTGGTTGGACGTGGCAATAGCGACTGGCTGAGGGTGAAGTCCGAATACACCTTTCCGCTCTACGTATCGGACATGATTACCCTGATTGCGCGGCTGGGGGTAGGGCACGTTGATTGGGTCGGTACCTCGATGGGCGGCTTGATTGGTATGCTGCTTGCCGGTCAGCCGAAAACCCCTGTGCGTAAGTTGGTACTCAATGATGTCGGGCCGCTGATTACCGCCGAATCATTGCGCCGCATCGGGCAATACATCGGGAAGGCTCCCGTATTCCCAACCCTGGATGCTGCCGAGGAATACATGCGCCAAGTGGGAGCTTCATACGGTATGCTCACCAATGAGCAATGGCAACATATCACCCGTTACAACATGCGCTCCGTCAAGGAAGGTTATACCCCCATCTACGATCCCGGCCTGGGCGACCCTTTCCGAATGATGCCTATTCTGCTCAATGTCGGGGTGTGGGACGCATTTGACCGTATTTGCCATCCGGTATTGGCGATACGGGGCGCAGAATCGGATTTGCTCAGACGCGAAACGTGGCTGGAGATGGGCAAACGCGGCCCCAGAGCCAAACTCACCGAATTTCCCGGCGTAGGGCACGCCCCGATGCTGATGTCTGAAGACCAGATAGCGGTTGTTCGGGATTTTTTACTCAGTTCCGATGAAGGGGCTGAAAGCGAGCCTTGTCAGGCATCGTAATTGCATGTCCCGGCAAAGCATGATGCAACTGCTGTGAACAGTTACTCAGTGTAATGTGACCCTATGCCTTGCCCCGCGCGTGCGTCGTGTTTTAATTAACTCTCTCGCATTTTTGTCGGAGGCGTCCGTGAGCCGAGAACAACGACAACGATTCCGCTTGGTTACGCGTAGCGATTTCGATGGATTGGTCTGCGCCGTACTCTTGAAAGAGCTTGATCTTCTGGATGAAATCAAATTTGTTCATCCCAAGGACATGCAGGATGGCCTGATCCATATCACCGGGCGCGACATTACCACCAACCTGCCTTACGTTCCCGGTGCACATCTCGTGTTCGATCACCACTCATCCGAAACCATCCGCACTCACGGGCAGACGTACGGCGACAATTACATCATCGACCCACATGCCCCTTCCGCAGCCCGTGTGGTCTACAACTACTACGGTGGAAAGGACACTTTCCCTAATATTTCCGATGACATGATGGCGGCCGTCGATAAGGCGGACAGCGCCCAATTCAGTCGGGACGAGATTCTTGATCCAAAAGGGTGGGTGCTGCTCAATTACCTGATGGATTCCCGTACCGGCCTCGGGCGTTTCCGCAATTTTCGCATCAGTAACTACGTCCTGATGATGCAGTTGATTGGATACTGCAAACAGCATGGCGTCAATGAAATCCTGGAGCTTTCCGACGTCAAGGAGCGCAAAGACCTTTATTTCCAGCACGTCGAAAAGGCCAGGGAGCAAATCGAGCAATGTTCCACCGTGTACAGAAACCTGGTGGTGCTCGACCTGCGCAGCGAAGAAATCATCTATGCCACCAACCGCTTCATGATTTATGCGTTGTTCCCAAAGTGCAACATTTCCATCCACGTCATGTGGGGGCTGAAGAAACTGAACACCGTCCTGGCTGTCGGGAAATCCATCCTGGATCGTTCCAGCAGAACCAATATCGGTGAATTGATGCTCGGTTACGGCGGCGGTGGGCATGAGGCGGCTGGAACCTGCCAGGTTGACAGCGAAAGGGCAGATGACGTGCTCAACGTGCTGATCTCGCGGATCAACGCTGACGGTTGAGTCAAACATTGTTCGTTGGGGTTGCATCCGGATGATGGCGTTGGCATCATCCGGGAATGTGTACAATCGTATTTGGCATATTGCTTGGCGTCTGTTGGCTGCAATGGGCGACGAACCTGCCGTTTTGGGCAGCGTGGGGGTGGGTGCCTGCTGCCGCATCGCTTGCCGTGATCGTGTTTTGCAGCCATGCCCGCGTGGCAGGGTTGCTACGGGGTGTGCAGTGGATGCCATGTCTGGCGGCAGCCTTCGTCCTTGGATATGCCTGGGCGGCGTGGCGGGCCGATTTCCGGATGGCAGACGCCCTTGATCCTGCCCTCGAAGGGCGTGACCTGCTGCTTACCGGCGTGATTGCTTCGTTGCCTGAAGAGCGGGGCGATGGGATCCGCTTTGTGTTCGAGGTGGAATACGCGGATGCTGCCGGATGCGAAAAACCGCCAGACCGTGCAGGCGTGCCGCAACAGGTACTGCTGTCCTGGTATGGCGGGCGCGAAAGGGCAGGACTCAAGGCGTTGCCTTTACCTGTTGTACAACCGGGGGAACGCTGGCAATTGCCGGTGCGTTTGCAGCGCCCGCATGGCGCGGCGGCTCCGGGCGTGTTCGACTACGAAGCCTGGCTGCTGGAACGGGGGCTTCGGGCAACCGGGTATGTCCGGGGAAATGGGGTGCTGGTGGCAGCGGAAACTGGTGGTTGGATGAACCAGGTCCACCGTTTGCGGGCGCGCATCCGCCATAATTTTGAGGCGGCACTGCCCGATGCTCCGTATTATGGGATTCTAGTGGCACTCACCGTGGGCGACCAGGGCGCGATTGGGGCGGAACAATGGGAAATCCTGCGCCGAACGGGGATAGCGCACCTGGTCGCCATATCAGGGTCGCACATCACGCTGGTGGCATTGGCTGTGGGGGGGCTATGCGTGCTGGTGTGGCGCAGGTTGCCGTGGCTATCAAGGCGCTGCCCGGCACGGCTGGCTGGTGCGGTAGCAGGGTTGGCGGCGGCGGGCGTTTATGCGCTGTTTGCCGGGTTGAGCATTCCGGTACAGCGTGCTTTGGTGATGCTTGCGGTAGCAGCTTTGTACATGACCGCACGGCGGGAAACCAGTGCACGCAATGTGCTGTCCCTGGCGTTGTTGGCCGTGCTGGCGATGGATCCCTGGGCGCCCCTGGCGGCAGGGTTTTGGCTCTCATTTGGCGCGGTGGCGGTGATTTTGCTGACGCTGAATGGGCGCGTCAAACCCGAACGGGGCTGGCAGTCGGCGGTCAGGATCCAGCTAGCCATTACGCTGGCGTTGATCCCAATATTGGTGGCCCTGTTCCAGGGATTTTCGCTTGCGTCGCCGTTTGGAAATGCCCTTGCCATTCCGATGGTAGAGTTTGCTATTACGCCGCTTGCCTTGCTGGCGATGATTGTTCCCGCAGGTTGGGTGCTCGGCCTTGCACATCTGTTTACTGCGTGGATGATGGTGGCCTTAGGGTGGTTGTCGGGGTTTTCCCTGGCCTTGTACGAACACCCTCTGCCGCCGGCGTGGCTCCTGGCGGGGGCAACAGCGGCGGTGTCGTTGCTGATCCTGCCACGCGGTACGCCTGGGCGGCTTGGGGCGCTGGCAATCCTGGGAGGTTTTTTTCTCTGGCAGCCGGAACGGCCACAGTCGGGCGATTTTCGTGTTGCCGTGCTCGATGTCGGGCAGGGACTGGCAGTGCATGTGCAGACTGCGCGTCACGATCTGCTCTATGACAGCGGCCCGTTCTTCGGTGACGCGAGCGATGCGGGGGAACGCGTCGTCGTGCCGTATTTGCGCGCGACAGGTGTCGGGCGGCTCGATGCGGCATTGATCTCCCACGATGATGGCGACCACGCAGGCGGGCTGGAAAGCGTGCTGGCGCGCGTCAGGATCGACAAGGTTTTCGCGGGCGGCGAAATGGACGAACACGTGGCGTCTTTTGGCTCTGGCACATGGAACGCGCGTGATGCGCGGCTTCGCCCCGTGCGCGGCACGCCGTGCGTTGCCGGGTTGCACTGGCAATGGGATGAGGTCGATTTCACCGTACTTGCGCCCGTCCGGCTGTCCGGCAAGCGGCGCGGCAATGACGAATCCTGCGTATTGCGGGTAAGCGCGGCGGGGGGCGCTTCGCTGCTTTTGACCGGGGATCTTGGGCAAGCGGGCGAAAATGGGCTGGTGCGGCAGTATGGTTCGGCATTGAAAAGCACCGCAGTGCTGGCCGGGCACCATGGTAGCCGTTCGTCGTCGTCCCTGACTTTCGTTGAAGCGGCGTACCCTGAAATTATAGTTTTTTCCTCAGGCTACCATAACCGGTACGGCCATCCGCACCCGCAGGTTTTGGCCCGCTGGGCGAGGACGGCAGCCCGTCCGTACCGCACGGATTCAGGCGGCACGGTGCTGCTCGAAACCAAAAGCGGGCGGATGAAGGCCAGCAACTGGAGGGATGACCATCCACGTTACTGGTATGGGCGTTGAGGTGCGGATGGAGCAGTCGATCAGTCAATGCGTGTTGCCAGGTCGGGCATTGGCGTTAGAATTGAGTGGTTTTATTGTTTGCGCCGAACTCATGTCGAGCTTGAGCTTCCCTGATGAACGGGACAACCGTTTATTATGCGGAATAGAGTGCTCTTTTGACCCGTGTCGAGAAATCCCCAGCCTGAAGGTTGGGTAACTCAAAAAGGAAGGAGTTTCCATGTTGAAATATGCGCGTGTGTCACTATTGGTTTGCGCGGCAGCGCTGCTTGCGTCAGGTGGCGCGTTGGCTCAAGAGAAAATCAGGATCGGTTTTCCCATTCCTCTGACGGGTGAAATTCCCAAGGTCGGGGAATCCACCAAATATGCTGCGGAACTTTTCCGGGAAGAGGTCAACGCCAAGGGTGGGCTGGAAGTCGGCGGAAAGAAATACCCGCTGGAATTCATTTACGAGAATAACGAGTCCAAGCCTGATACCGCTGTCAATGTCACGCTCAAGCTGATAGACCGCGACAACGTTCTGGCCATCATCGGCCCGCAGTCTTCCCGTCAGGCGGTTCCTGCCGGAGCGGTGGCAAACGATAACGAAACACCGATGATTACGCCCTGGTCAACCAACCCCGAGGCCACCCGGGATCGTCCCTGGGTATTCCGTGCGGCGTTTCTGGATGATTTTCAGGCTCCCGTGGCGGCAAATTTTGCTACCAAGCAGTTCAGCGCCAAGAAGGCGGCTGTCCTTTTCGAAATTTCCAACGACTATTCCAAGGGTCTGGCGGACAACTTCAAGGCTGTCTGGGAGAAAATGAACGGCAAAGGCTCGGTGACGGCTTTCGAGTCCCACGGCCCGAAGGATCAGGATTTTTCTGCTCAGTTGACGAAAATCATCGCCTCCAAACCAGATTTCATTTTCCTGCCGGAAAACTACAGCTTCGTCGCGCTGATTGTGCCGCAAGGGCGTGACCTCGGCTTCAAGGGTCCGTTCATGGGTTCTGATGCCTGGGGTTCCGCCGAATTGATGAAGCTCTGCAAGGACGCCTGCAAGGGGCTGTTCTTCTCCACTCATTACGCGGCTGCTGGCGCGCAGGGGCCCACTAAAGATTTCATCGACAAGTACAACAAGAAATACGGCTATGTGCCGGATGACGTGGCGGCCCTGACATGGGATGCGGTAGCCTTGATCACGGAAGCGGTTCAGAAGGTCGGCAAGGTCGATAAAAACACCCGCAAGATGCGCAAGGCGATTCGTGACAACCTGGCTGCCGTCAAGGAATTCAAGGGCATTACGGGCAACATGCGCTTCGATGAGCAGGGCGACCCCATTAAATGCGCGGTTATCGTGGAAATCGACCAGAAGGGGGATTTCACCTTCAAAGAATCCGTCTGCCCATGACGCTGTGACGCCATGAAAACCGTCTTCCGCTGCCGCCTGTTTTATCCGGCGGCGGTGGGGGCAAACGACAGGATGCGGCAGCATGGAGTTTTTCCTGCAACAATGTGTCAATGCCTTGCAATGGGGCAGCTTTTACGCCTTGATTGCCTTGGGTTACACATTGGTTTATGGCGTTTTGCGGCTCATCAACTTCGCCCACGGCGATGTTTTCATGGTAGGGGCCTATCTGGCCTTTTTTGTTTCTACCGGCCTGCTCGCACCAGAGGGGATGTTCGGCTTCTCCCGCGAACTGACGCTGATTTTGACCGTCCCTCTCACCATGATCCTCACTTCCCTGGTGGGGATTACGCTGGAGCGGGTCGCCTACCGCCCCCTGATGCGCAAAGGGGCGCACCGGCTTTACGTGGTCATCACCGCGCTGATGTGCGGACTCATCCTGGAAAATGGCAACCTGGCCCTGCTTGGCGCCAGCCGCAGGACGCTGCCTGAACTTCTGGATAAAACAGTTCATACCATAGGCGGTGTCGCCGTAACCAATCTCAGGTTGCTGGTCATCTTCACGGCGATCCTGGTTTTTTTCGTGCTGCATTTCATCGTGACAAAGACGCGCATGGGCATGGCGATGCGTGCCGTGTCCTGGGACAAATTCGCCCTGCCGCTCATGGGTATTCCGCTTGATCGCGTAATTGTCTTCACTTTCATGCTCGGGTCGGCCGTCGCAGGGCTTGGCGGGCTGCTTTTCGCCATGTCCTACCCGGTGCTGGATCCTTATATGGGGGCGATGACAGGGTGGAAAGCGTTCATTGCCGCCGTGGTCGGCGGGATAGGCGATATCCGTGGCGCGTTTGTTGGCGGCTTCCTGCTGGCCTTCGTCGAAGTGATGGTGGCTGCTTTTTTGCCGTCCACGTACCGCGACCTTTTCGCTTTTTCTATCCTGTTGCTCATTCTCTGGCATCGGCCAACCGGCATTTTCGGCAAACCCTTGACGGCAAAAATCTGACGGAATCCTTTTATGCAGCGTTACGCCATCAATATCCTCTTGTTTGCTGCCGCTTTGATGCTCGTGGCGCTCGCGCATGCAGAAATGCTGGACAAGTATGTGTTGAACATCGTCATGCTTATCGGTATCAACTGCATCTTCGTGACCAGCCTGAACCTGGTGAATGGCTACATGGGCGAGTTTTCCTGCGGGCATGGGGGTTTCATGTGCGTGGGGGCCTACGTGGGTTCCATGCTTTCCGTGGCGTTTTTCACCGACAGCAAACTCTTCGGCGCGGCGCTTTTTACACCGGATCTGGCGCCGTTCCTTTTCCCCCTCGTGCTCCTTGGGGCCATGCTCGCTACGGCGTTTGTTGGCCTGATTGTGGCGCTACCGTCCTTTAAAACGCGCGACGACTATCTGGCTATCATCACCATTGCCGCCAACTACATCATCATTTCCGTCATTGAAAACATCGATGCCATTGGTGGCCCACGCGGTTTTTCCGGCATGAAGAAAACGGTCAACGCCATGTCGGATCTCATAGATATTCCCTGGATGCTCATATGGGTGATCCTTGGCGTTTTCGTTTGCGTGCTGGTGATTCGCCGGTTGATGACCAGCACCTACGGCAAGGGCGTTTCCGCGATTTGCCAGAATGAAGTTGCAGCGGAAATGATGGGCGTCAACACCAATCACGTCAAAATCATGGCCTTCATGGTTTCTTCCGGCCTCGGGGGCCTGGCCGGCGTGCTGTTCGCCCACGTTTACGGTTATGTAAATGCCCAGTCCTTCAATCTGCTCAAGTCTACCGAAGGTTTGGTCATGGTGTATCTGGGCGGGATGGGTTCCATTTCGGGCGTATTGATGGCGGCAGTCGTCTTTACCCTGCTGATCGAGTTGTTGCGCTTCATCATTCCTTGGCTCAACAGCATGCTTCACTCTGTAAACCTGTTACCCGCAGACTATCAATTGGATCAGATATGGACATGGGTCATCATCCCCCTCACGCTGATATTGCTCATGCGGTTTCGCTCGGAGGGCTTTCTCGGGAACCGGGAACTGACGCACGTTTTCCCGCGCTTGAAACGTTGGATTACCTTTAAGTGATTTTGTGCGAGCGGCCAACTGACCATGCCCCTTCTTGAAATTTCCGGCCTTACTCAACGTTTCGGCGGCCTCCAGGCGCTGACGGGTTTTTCCTTCCAACTGGAGGAACACGAACTCGTCGGGCTGATCGGCCCCAACGGAGCCGGGAAAACCACTGTTTTCAACATCGTTTCCGGCTTCTACAAACCGACCGAAGGCGGCATCGTTTTTGACGGGCGGCGAATCAATGGCCTGAAGCCGCATCAGATAACAACTCTCGGCATCGCGCGCACGTTTCAGAACATCCGGCTCTGGAACGACATGACGGTGCTGGACAACATCCGCCTGGCCCGCTACGCCTGGCTTGGCTACAACTTCTGGGATGCCATTTTCCGCACGAAGCGGTACTACCAAGCGGAAAATGCCATCGAAAACCGGGCGCGCGAAGTGTTGGAAATGATGGGGCTGAGGGACTATGCCGGGGAATTGCCCAAAAACCTGCCCTACGGCCTGCAACGCCGTGTGGAACTGGCGCGGGCGCTAGCCAGCAACCCCCGATTGCTTCTGCTGGACGAACCGGCGGCGGGGTTGAGTTCAGCCGATGCCGATGAACTCATCCGCTTCATCCGCTGGATACACGACGAATTCAAACTGTCGATCTGGATGATCGAGCACCAGATGAAAGTGGTCATGAACCTGTGCCAACACATCACCGTCATTGATTTCGGCTGCGTTATTGCGTCGGGCACGCCGGAGGAAATTCGGAACAACCATGACGTCATTAAAGCTTACCTGGGGGATGATACGCTCTGATGTTACGTGTAACCAACCTGAAGGCGTCCTACGGCAAGATCGAGGCATTGCACGGCATCTCCTTCCATGTGGAAAAGGGAGAGATCGTCACGCTGATCGGTGCAAACGGTGCGGGGAAATCCACCACGCTCAAGGCGCTGATGCGGCTCAAGCCACCGGAGTCCCCCGTCGTGACCGGCGGCGACATCACATTCGATGGCGTCTCCCTTTTAGGAATGCCCGCGCACCGCATCGTTTCCGACATCAGGATGACCCTCGTACCCGAAGGGCGGCGCATCTTTGGCAACCTCACGGTCATGGAAAACCTTCAACTGGCTTCCTGGTCTCGGAAAGGGGAAGACACGGACAA
>WREK01000028.1 GCA_009779355.1 Betaproteobacteria bacterium
ACCAGGCTGACGACCGGCTTTCCGGCAAGCAGGCGTTTGCCTTCTGCGCTTTGCAGGAAGGCAGTCATGGGTTGCGATGGTGAAAGATACCAGACCGTCCAAGCGAGAATGATCAGATCAAACGCCACACTGTCTGGCGTCGCAAGGGGTTTGTTGGGACGCGGGTCGAGGCACACCGACTCCGGGAAAGCATCGAGAAAAGTGAAAAACGGCCACGGAAACGGAAAGGCCGACTCCGGTTGCAGTATTTCATGATGAACCCGTATCTCCCCCGTTTCCAGCGGATGAGTCAAAGCAGTGACAATATCGGCAAGCTGACCACTCTGAGAATAGGAAACGATGAGAATATTTTTCATCAATCATTCTTTTTTCATCAAAAACAAACTCAGGTTTGAAACCTCCCCCTTTAGGACAATCTCGCTTGGGAGAGGCGTAACCTCTTTCAAGCGCTTTTGTCGCCCGGTCACGGGCGTGGATTGAAACATAAAACTTACACCACCGCTTCCTGTTTCTGCGCTTTCGTTTTGGCGAACTGTTCGCGCGACACACCGAGCCACATCGCGAGCGGGCTAGCGACGAGTACGGATGAGTAGATGCCAAAGCAGATGCCGATAGTGAGCGCCAGCGCAAAATAGTAGAGAGTTTCACCGCCAAAAAACAATATGGAGAGCACCATCGCCTGCGTGGAAGCATGGGTGATGACGGTGCGGGAAATGGTTCTGGTAATAGCGTGGTTGATGACTTCGGGGGTCTTCATGTCGCGCCGCTTGCGGAAAGTTTCGCGCACACGGTCGAACACAATGACAGATTCATTGATAGAGTAACCCAGCACCGCCATCACCGCTGCCAGCACTGCCAGCGAAAACTCCCATTGAAAGAAGGCGAAAAAGCCCAAAATAATGACGCAGTCATGCGTGTTGGCGATGATGGTAGAGACGGCGAAGCGCCATTCAAAGCGAAACGCAAGGTAAATCGCAATGCCGATGATGAGCAGTAACAACGCCATCGCACCGTCGCTGGCAAGTTCTTTGCCAACCTGCGGGCCAACGAACTCAACCCGGCGCACGGTAGCTTCCGGGCCTTCGACCTTGCTGAGCATCACCTTTACCTGATCCCCCACTTTGGAGGTTTCAGTGTCAGCACGGTTTGGCAGGCGGATCAGGATATCGCGGGTACTGCCAAAGCTCTGCACCTGGGCATCGGGATAGCCGCCATCGGCAAGCGCCCGCCGCAGGGGTTCGAGCGGGACGGTTTCGGTATAGCTGACTTCAACCAGCGTACCGCCGGTAAATTCGACCGACAGGTTCAAGCCGCGAAAAACGATGAAAAACACTGCCACGGCGAAGGTCAGCAACGAGATGATGTTGAAGACCAGCGCATGGCGCATGAACGGGATGTCATTTTTGATACGGAAAAATTCCATAACAGAGTATTCCTTATTTCAGCCGGTTCAGTTGTTGCCCGGTTTCCATACCTGGCCGATGGAAAGCGTCTCAAGTTTGCGGCGGCGGCCATAGATGAAGTTGATAATCATTCGGGAGACGAGGATGGCGCTGAACATCGAGGTCAGAATGCCGAGGCAATGCACCACGGCAAAACCCCGGATCGGGCCGGAGCCAAAGATCAGCAGTGCAGTACCCGCAATCAGCGTAGTGACGTTGGAGTCGAGAATGGTGCTCCACGCGCGCTCATAGCCCGCAGCAATGGCTGCCTGTGGAGTGCTGCCGTTTCGCAGTTCCTCCCGGATACGCTCGTTGATGAGTACGTTCGAGTCGATGGCCATACCCAGGGTAAGCGCCATTGCGGCAATGCCCGGCAGGGTCAGGGTAGCCTGCAACAGCGATAGCAGCGCCACCAGCAGCAGCAGGTTGACACTCAGCGCAACAGAGGAAACTAGCCCGAAGAGCATGTAATACACGCTCATGAAGATACCAATAACGATAAAACCCCAGAGCGTGGAGTTGAAACCCTTGTTGATGTTGTCGACTCCAAGGCTTGGGCCGACGGTGCGTTCCTCGATGATTTCCATCGGTGCGGCCAGTGCCCCCGCACGTAGCAGCAAGGCCGTTTTATTGGCTTCGGCGGTGGTCATGCTTCCGGAGATCTGTACCCGCCCACCACAGATCTCGGTGCGGATGACCGGGGCGGTGACAACTTCGCCCTTGCCTTTCTCAACCAGCAGGATGGCCATATGCCTGCCGACGTTCTGCCGGGTGAGTTCGCAAAACTTACGCTTGCCCGCGCTATCCAGGCCGAGGTGTACCGCCGGTTGGCTGTTTTCATCGAAACCCGGCTGCGCATCGTTAAGGCTTTCACCGGTAAGTTCTATCTGTTTGCGCAGCAGGAGGGGAGTGCCCATTTCGTCCCCTTCTTCCGCCTGAGTTGCCTTGGTGCGGCGACCGCTACGGCGCTCAATGTAAAGCTCCGTACCGTAAGGGGCCTGTGCCCGGCCCGCAGCGATGTCGACCGCCAGTTGGTCGCCCGGTGAGCCTTCGACCATCCGCAGTTCAAGTGTGGCGGTGCGGCCCAGGATTTCCTTGGCCACGGCAACATCCTGCACCCCCGGCAACTGCACGACGATGCGATCCGCCCCCTGCTGCTGAATTACGGGCTCGGCCACACCCAGTTCGTTGATGCGGTTATGCAGGGTGTTGATGTTCTGCTTGATGGCGAATTCCCGGATGCTCTGTTGAGCCAGCAAACTCAGGCTGGCAATGAGCCGGAAATCGTCACTGCCTCCGTCGCGTTCGACCAGTTGCAGTTCGTTGTTGAGAGACTGAATGGCGGAGCGGGCAGCATCACGCTGGGCCGCATCGCGGAAACGCAGGACTACGGTACTGCCCGCACGGGCGATACCCGCGTGACGCACGTTCTTGTCGCGCAATTGGCCGCGCAGGTCACCGGCAACAGCTTCCAGCCGATGGGTAATCGCGCCGGGCATGTCGACTTCGAGCAGAAAATGTACGCCACCGCGCAAATCCAGCCCCAGGTACATCGGCAAGGCCCGGATCTTTGTGAGCCATTGCGGGGAATTCGGCAACAGGTTGAGCGCCACTGTGTAGGAAGGATCCTGCCTGTCGGGGTTCAATTTGGCTTCGATGACATCCTTGGCGTGCATTTGCTGGTCGGTATCGACGAAACGCAAGCGTATCCCAGTGATGTCGGAAAAAATCCCCCTGTGTTCGATCCCGGCTGCCGTAAGCGCATCCGTGATGCGTTTGCTATCGGCAACGGGGTCAATCTCCAGCGTGGGCTTAGCACTCGAAACCTGTACGGCGGGCGCTTCGCCGAAGAAATTCGGCAATGTATAAAACAGCCCCAAAAACAGTACGGCAATGACGAAAATATTTTTCCAGAGGGGATAACGGTTCATGGTCAGCGTTCGGGCGGCGCATCTGCCCAGTTACAAAGGAATGAAATCAAAGGGCTTTCAGCGTGCCTTTGGGCAGTACGGCGGTGATGGTCTGTTTTTGTGCGGCAACCACGGTATTGGCAGCGATTTCGACCTGGATGAAGTTGTCGCCCACTTCCGTGACCTTGCCTGCAATACCGCCGCCGGTAATGACTTCATCCCCCTTGGAAAGGGCTTCGACCATAGCCTTGTGTTCCTTGGCGCGCTTCATCTGGGGACGGATCATGATGAAGTACAGCACCGCGATCATCAGGATCAGAGGCAGGAAACTGGCCAGTTCGGTGCCCCCGGCGGCTTGGGCAGTATTGGTAGCCTGGGCGTATGTGTTAGAAATCAGCACGTCGTTACTCCAAAATTTGCGTAAAACGGTCCATTATATCAGCTAGGCTGCAGGTTGGGGGAGACGAAGCAAACCCCAACGCAAGGAAGCAAAAATATAGCGGTTATGCGTGCTCAGGATTTGTTCTGAGAAGCGGCTATCATCGCCAGAAATTCCGCTTCGGTCATTCTGTTGGTTTTTTCGGCAAACGAATACCACGAAGGTTTGCGGTCGATGTAAATCTCGCTCGTCAGCGTCAAACCTTCGGTGTCGTCAAGCAGCCCGACAGGAAGGTAATACGACCCATCGCTCTTCAACCGGTAAAACAGCGGGCTGCCACAGATCTTGCAGAAGCCGCGCTCGGCCCAATCGGACGACGGATAGACCGCGATGGCATCCTGGCCTTCAAACACCGTTTCCGGCGTACAGGCAACCGACACAAACGGGCCGCCAACCCAACGTTGGCACGTTTTGCAATGGCAAACATGGGCTTCGTCATTGGCAAGGGTTGCCGAAACCTGGATAGCGCCACAGAGACAATGACCGGATTTCTTTTTTTCAGACATGGGTTTCTCCTGTTGTTTCATCCACATAGTAATTCGTAGGTTGGGATGAGCCAGCGAATCCCAACACCGCCATCATATTCATGTTTTCATGCGTTGGGGTTTGCTGCATCCACCCCAACCCAGGAATCCACGCACAGTCAGGCAGATTCGACCTCCTTGAGCAAGTCGGGGTGACGATCCAGCAACCTGAACAGCTGCCAGTGGCGGCTTGGTTTTGCCATTCTCGTAGCGAGAAAACGCATTTATGCCGCCACCAAAGAGTTCAGCGGCTCGCCGCTGGTCAAGGTCAAGTTTTTTGCGCACCTTGGCGATGTAGCCAGGATCGACATAAGCAGCATTCACCTGACGCTGGAACAGACCAACCAGTTCGCTGTAGCGGTCGCCATGTTCGCGGTTCAATACGACTTCATTGCAAGCAGGGCAAAAGTCACCCGCCACCTCTGGTATGGTGGTGACTTCGCCCTTGTAGGCATATGGGATGTCACGCGTATCGTGGATCAGTTCCGCCGCACCGCAGCATGGACATTTCATGGTCAAAGCTCCTTGAAGGAAACGATCAACACGCCGTCAATGACGGTTAGCTTCAGGTACACCTCATCGCCGCTCGCTGTCTTGGTGTGGTACACGTCCTGCCAGATACGATGGTCGGAATGGGTCGTCATGCTTTTGTAGAAGCCAGCAGCAGTGAGCGACAAAACAACAGCACATATCCCTGGCTTTTACCCCCCGCCCTTCCCCCACGAATCCTTGAGCGGAACCGTGCGGTTGAATACCGGGGGGCCTTCGGCGGAAGCGTGGCGGTCGGCGACGAAATAGCCGTGCCGCTCGAACTGAAAGCGCTCTTCCGGCCTGGCCGCCCTGAGCGCCGGTTCCAGCAGCGCCTCGATGACACGGACTGAATCCGGGTTGATGTCGGCGAGGAAATCGCGCTCCATGCCTTCAGGGTCATTTTCGCGGCGCTGGCCCGGATGCGGATGGGCAAACAGGCGGTCGTAGAGCCTTACTTCGGCGCTACAGGCGTGCGCGGCGCTGACCCAGTGCAGGTTGCCCTTGACCTTGTAGCTGTCGGCTCCTGGCGTGCCGGATTTTGAATCCGGGAAATACTCGGCAAAAACGGTACTGACCCTGCCGTTGGCATCCTTTTCGCATCCAGTGCATTTCACTACGTAGCCGTAACGCAGGCGAACCGTATTGCCGGGGGTGAGGCGATGGAACCCTTTGACCGGCGTTTCCATGAAATCTTCACGCTCGATCCATAACTCGCGGCTAAAAGGCATGTCGCGCTTGCCGAGTTCGGGCTTCAGGGGATGGTTCGGTGCCTGACAGGGTTCGCTCGCGCCCTCGGGGTAATTGACGAGGACGAGTTTCAGCGGGTCTAGTACGGCAATGCGCCGTGGGGTGATTTCGTTCAGGTGCTCGCGCATACATTCTTCGAGTACGCTCATGTCAATCCAGGAGTCGGATTTCGCCACGCCGATACGCTCAGCGAAATAACGAAAACCTTCCGGGGTGAAACCACGCCGCCGCGCACCGGAGAGGGTGGGCAGGCGCGGGTCGTCCCATCCGGCGACATACCCCCCTTCGACGAGTTGGATGAGCTTGCGCTTGGAGAGCACCGTGTAAGTAAGGTTGAGGCGGGCGAATTCGATCTGCCGAGGCAGCGGACGGGAAAAATGCCCGACATCGGTCAGGGCATCAAGCACCCAGTCGTAGAACGGGCGCTGATCCTCGAACTCCAGGGTACAGACCGAATGGGTGATGTTCTCGATGGCATCCTCGATAGGGTGGGCAAAGGTGTACATCGGGTAGATGCACCATTTGTCGCCGGTACGGTGATGGGATGCGTGGCGGATGCGGTAAATCGCCGGGTCGCGCATGTTGATGTTGGGGCTTGCCATGTCGATTTTCGCCCGCAGCACATGCGCCCCATCTGCGAATCCCCCAGCTTTCATGCGACGGAAAAGGTCAAGGCTCTCTTCGACGGATCGCGCACGGTAGGGACTGTCGGTTCCCGGTTCGGTGAGGGTACCCCGGTTCCTGCGCATTTCATCTGCTGTCTGTGAGTCGACGTAAGCCCTGCCCGCCTTGATGAGCGATTCGGCGCAGGCATGCATGATGTCAAAATAACCAGAAGCGAAATACAGATGTTGATGCCAGTCAAACCCGAGCCAATGCACGGACTCGATGATGTTATCGACGTACTCCTGCGCTTCCTTTTCCGGGTTAGTGTCGTCGAACCGCAGATGGCAGAGGCCGCCATAGGTCTCAGCCAGCCCAAAATTGAGGCAGATCGATTTGGCGTGGCCATAGTGCAGGTAGCCGTTCGGCTCAGGCGGGAAGCGTGTCGTTACCCGGCCACCCCATTTTCCGGAACGGTTGTCCTCGTCGATGATGTTGCGGATGAAGTTGCCGCCAGGTGAGGCGGCAGCGGAAGGGGGGGCAGAAGTCATACTGGCGAAACGTCCTGTTCGTCGATGCCCCGAGGGGCAGTTTCAGCGTGGCGCGTCGGTTTTGGAACCGCGCAGGCTATCAATGTTCTCTTTGGATAACCCGGTGATTTCCATAATTACCTCTGTCGAGAGATCCCATCTCAGCAGCGTACGGGCTGCCCCGCGCAGCATCTCGATGCGACTATCTTCCACGGCAGACAGTGCCTGGGAGGCGAGAGATTCCGGATCCTGTTTCATATGAAGAAGCCCTAAAACGGCAGTTGCAAGCCGGGCCACACGCCGTCGATGGCTGTGCGGAACGCTTGCTGGATGCGCCCGAGTGCCGTGTCGTTGTCCGCCTCGAAGCGGAGCACGACCACCGGGGTCGTATTGGAAGGACGGGCGAGGCCAAAACCATCGGCGTACTCGACCCGCACGCCGTCCAGGGTAATGATCTCGGAAGCACCCTCAAAAGTAGCGCTTTCCCGCAACCGCTGTACAAGCGCAAAGGGTTCGCCCTCGCTCATTTTGAGGTTGAGTTCGGGCGTACAGACTGCGTTGGGCAGGGATTTGAGCACGGCGCAGGCGTCCGTGTGCTTTGAGAGGATTTCGAGCAGCCGCGCCCCAGCATAGAGCGCGTCGTCGAACCCATACCAGCGCTCCTTGAAAAACGTGTGCCCGCTCATCTCGCCCGCCAGGGGTGCGCCGGTTTCCTTAAGCTTTGCCTTGACCAATGCGTGGCCAGTATTCCACATCGTCGGCTTGCCGCCTCGTGTGCGTACCCAGCCCGCAAGGTTGCGCGTGCATTTCACGTCGTAAATGATCTCGCCGCCGGGGATCCGTTCGAGCACATCGGCAGCAAACAGCATCAACTGCCGGTCGGGATAGATGATCTCGCCGTCCTTCGTGACCACGCCAAGGCGGTCGCCGTCACCGTCGAACGCAAGCCCGAGTTCGGCGTCTGTTTCGGCAAGAGCATGTATCAGGTCGTGGAGGTTTTCCGGTTTGCTTGGGTCAGGATGGTGGTTCGGGAAGCATCCATCGACCTCGCAGAACAGTTCTGTTAGCTCACAACCCAACTGGCGGAACAGCGCCGGGGCAACTGCGCCCGCCACACCGTTGCCGCAGTCGATAGCGATTTTCATCGGGCGCGCGAGCTTCACGTCACCTACGATGCGGGCAATATAGTCGTCGATGACATTGGTCTCGCGGCGCGCGCCCGCGCCATGCGTGAGTTCCCCTTCGGCGATGCGCTGGCGGAGCGCAAGAATTTTTCCCCCGAAAAGAGTCTCGCCGCCGAGCACCATCTTCAGTCCATTGTAGTCGGGCGGATTGTGGCTGCCGGTGACGGAAACGCAAGAATGCGCGCCGAGATGGTGCGCCGCGAAATACGTGACCGGCGTCGGCACGCAACCGATGTCGATGATATCGACCCCGGCGGCGAGGATGCCTTCGGCGAGCGCGTTGGCGAGTTCTGGGCCGGAAAGCCGCCCGTCGCGCCCGATGGCAACGGCCCGCTGACCACGCACGGCGGCCTCACTGCCCAGCGCATGCCCAATGGCTTTTACGGTATCGACAGTGAGCGTCTTGCCGACAATGCCGCGAATGTCGTACGCCTTGAAAATTTCAGCAGCAGGAAGGGAGAGATTCGTCATGTCATGTAATATCGTTCGTAGCTTGTGCTTCCCGGCTTCAAATCCTGGTAAGCCAGTGTTTGTACTCGGGGGCGCGGCCATTGACGGCATCGAAAAACTTCGCCTGCAATTTTGTGGTAACCGGGCCACGATACCCTCCGCCGATGGGGCGGTTGTCGAGTTCGCGGATCGGCGTTATTTCGGCGGCAGTCCCGGTGAAGAACGCTTCGTCGGCCAGATAAATATCATCGCGGGTCAGGCGGCGGCACTGCACTTCCAGCCCCATAGCATTGGCAATCTGAATGACCGAATCGCGGGTGATGCCGATGAGCGCCGAGGCGATTTCCGGCTCGATCAGTACGCTGTCCTTGACAATAAAGAGGTTTTCGCCGGAGCCTTCGGCAACGAACCCCTGCGTGTCGAGCAAAAGCGCCTCGTCATAGCCGTCGCGTGTGGCTTCGAGGTTGGCGACGATGGAATTGATATAAGCGCCTGCGACCTTGGCGCGTGGCATGGTGACGTTCACATGGTGGCGTGCGAAGGAAGATGTTTTGACGCGAATACCGTGCTCAATGGCTTCCTCGCCCAGATATGCGCCCCAGGGCCAGGCGGCAATAGCCACATGTACCGAGCCGCCCACAGTGGAAACCCCTATCTTTTCCGGGCCGTAATAGACGATGGGGCGGATGTAACATTCGCTGAGGTTGTTTGCGCGCACGACTTCTTTTTGCGCCTCCACCAGTACATGCTGGGAATAAGGTATGTCTATCAGATAGATGCGGCAGGAATTGAACAGGCGCGTCGTGTGTTCAGTCAAGCGGAAGATCGCGGGGCCATCGACGGTGCTGTAGACGCGCAAGCCTTCAAACACGGACAAGCCGTAATGCAGGGAATGGGACAGCACATGTGTGGTCGCTTCGCGCCACGGGACGAGTTTGCCGTCTTTCCAGATGAAGCCGTCGCGATCAGCCATTGACATTTTGGGGTTCTCCACTAATTGAAAATAAGTTGGAAGCACTTGCCGCCAACGGGTAATTCTAACCTAACGCAAAGACCGCAGCGTGGCAGGAACCGGTAAAGGGACGCTAAAATGAGTAGATTTACGCCTTCCTGCCCATGAGCCACCGATGGAAACCAAACGTTACCGTTGCCGCCGTCATTGAACGTGATGGCCGCTTTTTGCTGGTCGAAGAAGAAACCGCTGACGGTTTGCGGTTCAATCAGCCCGCAGGACACTTGGAAGCGGACGAATCGCTACTCCAGGCCGTTGCCCGTGAAGTAATGGAAGAGAGTGCGTATCCGTTTACCCCGGAATATCTGGTGGGTATCTACCAATGGCCGCGCCCGCAAGGGGACGCCACCTACTTGCGGTTTGCCTTCGGCGGGCAAACAGGCAAAAGCGACCCGACGCGCACGCTCGATGACGGCATCATCCGCATAGTCTGGATGACGCTTGAAGAACTCCATGCCACGCGTGCGCGCCACCGCAACCCGCTCGTCCTGCAATGCGTGGAAGACTGGCTGTCCGGACGGCGCTATGGGCTGGAACTGCTACGCCATTACAGCCGCGGAAGCCTTCCATGAGTACGGAGAAGGCCGGGAACGGCATGAAGGTGACTGTGGGCATTTCCGGCGGCGTCGATTCCGCCGTGGCTGCCTTGCTGCTCAAACGCCAGGGCTACGCGGTAAGCGGTCTCTTCATGAAGAACTGGGAGGACGACGATGGCGACGGCTATTGCTCGTCCCGACAGGATTTGATCGATGCAGCCTCAGTGTGCGACATAATCGGCATCGACCTTGAAGCCGTCAATTTCAGCCGCGAGTACAAAGAAAGGGTGTTTGCCGGTTTCCTGCATGAATACGAGGCCGGGCGCACCCCGAACCCGGACATCCTGTGCAATTCCGAGATCAAGTTTCGCTGCTTTCTCGACCATGCGATGAACATGGGGGCCGAACGCATCGCCACCGGGCACTATGCCCAGATACGCGCCTGGGAAGCCGACGGTGACGGCCGCCGTGAATATCAGTTGCTCAAGGCCAAGGACGGCACGAAAGACCAGAGTTACTTCCTTTACCGTCTCACCCAGGCACAACTGGAAAAGACCCTGTTCCCGCTCGGCGCGCTCGCCAAAAGGGAAGTGCGCCGCATCGCTGCCGATGCCGGGCTTCCGGTTGCCACAAAGAAAGATTCAACCGGGATATGTTTCATCGGTGAGCGTCCGTTTCGCGAATTCCTGATGCGTTATCTGCCGGCCCAACCTGGTGAAATCCGTAATCTCGACGATAACTGCGTCATTGGCGAACATCAGGGGTTGATGTACCACACCGTCGGACAGAGAAAGGGACTTGGCATCGGCGGCATCCGGGCGCGGCAGGACGCGGCGGGCGAGCATGACGCCTGGTACGTAGCCGGAAAGGATGTAGCTGCCAATGTGCTCTACGTCGTGCAGGGGCACGGCCATCCGGCCCTGCTCAAGAACCGCCTTGCCGCGCTCGAACTCAACTGGGTCGCAGGCCGCCCTCCCCCCACACACTGGGTCTACACCGCCCGGCCACGTTATCGTGCCCCGGACATGCCCTGCGTGATCGACTCGATGGAAGCGGACGGGGAAGGCACGCGCGCCGGAATCACCTTCGCCCAGCCGCAATGGGCGCTCACGCCGGGGCAAAGCGTGGTGCTCTACAACTCAAGGGTGTGCCTGGGAGGCGGCATCATCGCCTGAACGCGTAAGGCGCTCAGGCGGAAGCGGCAGTTGGGATGGCCGGGTGGTAGATGCGCTGATACTCCTCGCAACGTTCGAGGTAATCCTTGGTGCTCCGGGGCATCGTCACCCTGGCCCGGCTCAGGTAAGTGATGAGCGCACGCCCCTGCTTGATAAGGCGGATACCATCTGCGGCATGGCGCATCAAAAGCGCATCCGGATGTGCGAGCATGGCCGGTGCGTAAGCGGCAATTTGTTCCGAAGCAACGACAAAACCAGACCAGATATCGAAGATGTTCGCGTCGGTACGCAGGGTTTCGCACTTGTTCTTGGCTTCATCGGTGAAGCGGCGGATGACCGTCGGAGCGTCGGAAAAGAGCGGGTCGTTCGCGAAGGTGTGCACCATCGCGCAGGAGATGCGGTCGATGTCGCGCAGCGTCTGTGCAATCTTGATGTAGCGGCTCTCGTAGAAAGCCTCTACCGGAATGGAGAACGCGCGGAAAGGCTCGCCCCACAACTCGTCGATGCCCTCTTCGCCGCTACGGTGCAGAACCATGCGGCCTAAGGAAAGCGCCTCTTGCAGACAGTCCCCGCATTCACGCATCAGGGCGTTATCCTCATCGATATTGATACCCTGTTCCTGCAACTCCACGAGCTTGGTGAAAATATCGGTGGCGCGGTTGAACAATGCCCCGGCCAGCATGGCGCCCTTGACACGTTTTCTCGCCGGAACCTTTTCCTTCTCGAAAGCATCACGGGTTTCACCCAGGCGCTTGCCGGGAATGTTGATGCCGTGCTCGACGTGGTTAAACAGACGCCGGGTCGTCGCCTGAATCAGGAGCTTCTTGGCCTGCAATGAGTCGGCGGGAGGATCGTAAGCCTTGATCCAATAGCCATCGTAGTAGACGCGCTTGATACCGTCGACGATGCGCAGGGTGCCGTTCGGAATAACTACCATTTAGGTTGCCCAGGCCAAGTGGCCTATATGAGTGACAGGATTGCGATGTTCAGATGAGGCTCCGAGCATACGCCGGTCGTTAACGGCATAGAAGTACAGTTCCTGCTGTTTTAGGTATCCGCAGTGAAGGCAAATGTCACACTTGTCATCACAATAAGAAAAAAACCCTTTTTTTATATGGAGTTGGCTTCAACATTGTTGCATGCGGCAAGCAGGTAACCACGTTGCGCCTTGGAGACGTTTTCGTACTCCAGGGGTAGGGTTTTTCGCAGCTTTTCAGCGAGACGGACAAGTTCGCCCTCCTCGCCTTCGACCAATTCGAGTTCGAGTTCCTGGATCGGGAAGTGCCTGCCTCTCGCTTCGATGAGGCCCGTGTCAACCATGGCAAGGATACATATGCCGGGGCGCGGCGAAATGCGCCGGATCTCACGTAAAAAGCGCGTAGTGAAAACGGGGGCGAGTTCGTTCCGAACCTGTGTAAGCAGGGCGGCAACGGCTGTGTCGGTGAGGCCGGAAAAATCGAAATGCCCACACCAGGGCGTTTCCCATTCCGGCCGCCGTGTCAGCCCATTGATGGTTTGTGCCGAACATTTAACGGTTTGCACCATCCCCCCCGCCTGCTGCCGTAGCCGCAGCCCGATCCCGTATGCCCTGAGCGTAAGTGCGGGCGTATCGAAATAGGTGTTGTCAAGCGTGTCCGGTTCTCCTTCCCGCAGCGCCCCCGCGATGATCGGGTGGCGCATGATTTCCGGCAGGGCGCCGGAAGGAAAAGAGAGTTTGAGCTCTACTTCAATGGGCATGGTTAGCTTCGGAAGCGGTTATCCAGATATCAGGTGGAGTTTCCATTGCCTCCGCCACTTGACTGCACAGCGCCGTTCCTGGGGGGCAGCCCAATGGGTTCGGCATTGCGCGGAGGAAAGAAGAAATCCAACGGGCGGTTCAATAAATGGCGCATCACCAGGGTACTGAGAATGCGTCCCTGGGCAAACGTGATACCACGCGAACGCATCGCCACGTAAAGAGCCAGGGTGAAACTGACGAGCAGGTTCACCAGGCCGATCAGCAGGACACCCACGACAGTAACGCCGATCAGAGAAATGGGTACGGCGAAATCGTAGGCTGAGGCGGCAAAGCCGATAAAGGCGGAGGAAAAAGCGATGTGGCGGATATCCAGCGGCAGGCCGAGCAGCACCCCCAGCCCAGCGGTGCCTCCGAGCAGGAAACCGAAAAAGAAGTTGCCGGCCAGCGCCCCCAGGTTGTTTTCGATGTAAGCCGTGAAGCGTTTTGCACGCTTCTCGCCGAACAACCGCCGTGGCCAATGCAGTTGCGCCAAGCGTTCCGGGATGCGGTTGTAGGCCGTCAGGTTGTCGTAGTAAGCGGCGATGAGGCCGGAGAGGAAAAGGCACACCCCGGCAATTGCCGCGAAAAACGGCGCACCGCTCAAGGGATGGACGCTGGCGAACAACTGGTCGGCCTTGTCGGTATCAATGAAGGGCACCTCGGCAAAGTGCAGGAAAGCGAACGAGAACAGGATCGACATGGGCACGGAGAGTCCCAGATTGCCAGCGATAGCGCCAAACTGGCTGCAAAGGGTACGCACAACGACCGTGGCAAGGTTTTCGAGATCGTTTGGTTTGCCGCGAATTTCCCCGATGGAGGCAGCAATAGCGTTGGCGGTCATCGCAGGCTGCTTGGTTGCCACCGTGCCGCCCAGGAAGTGAATGAGCGCAAAGCCAATGCCGTAATTCAGGCAAAAGCACAAGGCTTCAGTGAGCGGGGCCAACTGCAGCTTGCTGAGCATGACCTTGAAGGCCGACATGAAGGCGATGACGAAGCCGCCAAGCGCCGCCGAAAGGAACATACTGAAATACTCGCGCCGGTTGGTGGTGATGTACTTTTCGCCCCGTTTGCTTGCGCTGTCCGTCATGCGCAGGGAAAGCAGGCCGACGTTGGTACTCCAGTAATCGGAGAGCCGGTTCTTGCGGCATTCGGCGCGCACCGCCCGCTTGAAGAACGTCACCGCCTGGGGCAGTAATGAATCGATGGTGCGTGTCCGGTGCAGTTCGTGCAGCAGGTCAAGCATTTCATGGATACGGTCGAGGTGCTGCCGCAGGCGTTCCAGCGTGAAAGTCAATGTCAGACTGGTTCCCAGACGGGACGCACGCCGGCGCACACGTTGCAGAACTTCCTGGCACTGGTCGAGCATGACCCCGAGGTGGGCTTCGTCCCCAAGCGGAGCATCGGGATTGTCCCACCAGGTGCGGTAAGCCCCCAGATAAGCCATGACCTCGGTATTCTGGGCAATAAATGGGGACTCCACTTCTTCGAGGTGCGGATCGATCCGCACCAGTTCGGGGTCAAGCCCGATGGCCGAAACGTGATAGGAAAGGATGCGCAGGGCTTCAAGCATTTCCGAGAGCGCGATGGGCAAGCCTTTCCTGTTGCGGGACACGGTTCCCTCATCGTCAAGCAGGGTACTGAAAAAATCGATCCACACTTCGTCGGGAACCGCTTCGACCCAGATTTCGTCGTCCTTGCGGTGGAAGATCACCGTCAGAAGGTCTTTGAGGTATGTTGGATCAACGACATCGGGCAGCAGACCGTGCGAGATGCGACGTGCCGTTTCGGAGAAGAAACCGGTCGAAGGCAGCAGGCCCGAAGAAACGTAAAGCGAAGTCTGTTTGTGGCCGACGAAAAGCTTCAGCAGCGCCGTGCGCAGCACACGCCGGGTGTCTGGGGCGTCAATCAGCATCTGCGTCAGTTCGGACAGTGCGGCGACGGTATCATCGGTGCGATGCGTGCGGGAGGGGCGCACGGTATTGACCAACGTGACCCAGGCAAAAACATGGTCGTTGCCAGGATCAGTGGCTATGCGGGCAAGCAGCGCCTCCAGACGTTTTTTCCGGGCAATCTCGGGAGAAATCCTGCGAAAGAATCTAAGGGGGTTCCAGGCAAAAACCATCGGACTACCATCTCCTGTATTCCTGTCTTATTTCCGTGGCAGGTGGCCCGCCGTTTCTCACGGGAGACAACCTGCAAATGTCTCGAATATATTTCATATCTCTGTTTCTGGCGAGATCGGGATCAACCAATGTCGCCGTGTCATCAACCTGTCACAAATGCCCCTTAAAGTGATACGACGGTATTCCAACCACGTGAGATAAAACACCATGTTTCAATCCACGCCCGTGCCCGGGCGACAAAAGCGCTTGAAAGAGGTTACGCCTCTCCCAAGCGAGATTATCCCCCTAAAGGGGGAGGTTTCTAACCGAGGTTTGTTTTTGATGAAACGGCTGATTATGGCTGCCTGCGTTGCAGCGCTCTCTTCCCTGAGTATCAACACACCGGCGGCCGATAACGTCACCGGAGCCGGGGCGAGTTTCCCCGCGCCGCTCTACACCCGTTGGGCAGCGGATTACAACAAGTCCACCGGGCATAAGATCAATTACCAGTCGATCGGTTCCAGCGCAGGGATGAAACAGATCGATGAAAAAACGGTGGACTTCGGCGCTTCCGACGCGCCGCTCACCGACGCGGCCTTGCAGGAAAAAGGCTTGATCCAATTCCCGACAGTCGTTGGCGGCATCGTACCCATCGTCAACATCCAGGGTATCGCGCCGGGTCAGTTGAAATTGGACGGCCAGCTTATCGGCGATATTTACTTGGCCAAGATCGCCGTCTGGAACGACCCCGCCATCGTGGCGCTCAATCCCGGCCTCAAGTTGCCCAACACGAAGATCGCCGTCGTCCGCCGTGCGGACGGGTCGGGTACGACCTTCGGTTTCACCAACTATCTGAGCAAGGCCAACCCCGAATGGAAAGAAAAAGTCGGCGAAGGCACGGCGGTAAATTGGCCGACCGGCCTTGGCGGCAAGGGCAATGAAGGCGTAGCGGCATACGTAGGCCGCCTCAACGGTGCAATCGGCTATGTCGAGTACGCCTACGCCAGGCGCAACAAGCTGGCGCACACGCAACTGCAAAACAGTGCGGGCAAATTCGTTCAACCCTCAGAAGCCAGCTTCAAGGCTGCTGCTGCGGGCGCGGAGTGGGAAAAGAGCTTCCATCAGATTCTGACCGACCAGCCGGGCGATGAATCCTGGCCGATCACCTCCGCGACCTTCATTATGATGCACAAGAAACAGGACAAGCCCGCGCAAGCCGCCGCCGTGCTCAACTTCTTCGCATGGGCTTACAAGAACGGTGACGCGCAGGCGGGCAACCTGGATTACGTCTGCCTGCCGCAAAGCGTAAAAGACATCGTGATGCAGTCGTGGCAATCGGTTACGGATGCTTCGGGGAAAGCGGTCAGATAACAAAGAAGGGGGTCAACCGGGGACAAACCCTGATTGCCCCTGAAAGTGTCGGTTTTTTTTACACTGCCCCATGCGCTGCAACATGGCATTTATATAAAACCCTAATTATTCTTAATGTTACGATGCTTGGAAATTTATGGCATCAATCTTGCGGGCTGCATCTTCGCACTTCAGAGTACACGTACAGTTTGACAGGAGAGAACATCATGCGATGCGCAAAAAAACTCGTCGTTGCGCTTGCGGCTGGCCTGATTTCTACGAGCGCCTTTGCGGGAGCAATCATACCCGTACAACCATATGAAGAAGGCGTACCCATGCTTCCAAGGATTGGTAGCGACTACTCCTCCATCAATATCGGTTTTGATATCAATTTCTTTGGCAAAACCTACTCCGAGGTGTACGTCAATGACAACGGAAGCATCACTTTCGACTCCGCGCTTGGCTGTGACGGCAGCACACTTAACTGCCTTTCATCTGTGGCAAAACAAACATTCATTGCCCCGTTTTTCGGCAATGCTTCACGTGGGGTCACTTATGGGGAGACGGTCTATGACAGTCATCGCGCCTTCGCCGCGCAGTGGTGGGGTACGAATGTTTCAGGAACTTCGTACGCTGAACAATTTCAGGTAGTGCTCGTTGATCGGTCCGATACTGGCGCAGGTAATTTCGACTTCGTCTTCAATTTCGATTCTGCTCCGAGTGTCTATGGCGCTTCTGGTTCTTCCTTCTTTGGCTACGGCGCAAACGGTTCCTTCTATGAGCCTATGACGGGTTTTTGGGATATCAACCTCTACCCCACCTGGCTGCCGATCCTCATGCTTAACTCGCCTGTCTCCGGACGCTACGTTTTCGCGGTGCGCGGTGACGTGGTTATCGGATATGTTCCTGAACCCGAAACCTGGGCCATGCTGCTGGCCGGGTTGGGTATTGTCGGCATAGTCGCACGCAAGCGGCGGGTTACGGCGTAAAACACAGACTGGAATCCATCGGGGGCAGGCCCCAATTACCTTTGGTAATTGGGGCCTGCCCCTTAATTAGTTACCTGTAGCTACCGGCAGGCATCCCCTGTCACAGTTCTGTCACAAATCTGCCATAGACTGCCGGGAGTCTTAAGACTTTATGACTGAATGCGGCTGAACTTGAATATTTCCAACGCCCTTGCTGATCGCCTGTTTTCGCTTACGGCGCGTAGCGCAGCGTTTCTTACGCTGGTTTTGCTCTCAGGCATCATCGCTTCCCTCGTCATAGGAGCCTGGCCGGCAATCCGGGAGTTTGGTCCGGGCTTTCTGACAAATAACGCATGGGATCCGGTCAAGGAGAATTTCGGCGGGCTGGTCATGATCTACGGCACGCTGGCAACCTCCTTCATCGCGCTGCTGATCGCGATCCCGGTGAGCTTCGGTATCGCGCTTTTCCTCACAGAACTATCGCCGGTGTGGCTGAAGCGCCCGCTCGGTACGGCCATCGAACTGCTGGCCGCCGTGCCTTCCATCGTGTATGGCATGTGGGGCTTGATGGTGTTCGGCCCGGTGCTGGGGCGCTACGTGCAAGAGCCTTTGCAGTCCCTCCTGGGCGATATGCCTTTCCTTGGGGCGCTGGTATCCGGCCCACCCGTGGGCATCGGGCTTTTGTCTGCGGGGATCATCCTTTCGATCATGGTCATCCCCTTCATTGCCTCGGTGATGCGCGACGTGTTCGAGGTGACGCCGCCACTGTTAAAGGAATCGGCCTACGGGCTAGGGGCGACAACGTGGGAAGTGGTCTGGCATGTGGTGTTGCCTTACACGAAGACGGGGGTGCTAGGCGGCATCATGCTGGGGCTTGGGCGTGCGCTTGGCGAAACGATGGCAGTCACATTTGTCATCGGCAACATGAATCAACTGCGTTCGCTGTCGCTGTTCGAGCCGGCCAACAGCATCACTTCGGCCCTTGCCAACGAATTTGCCGAGGCCGCACCGGGACTGCACCAGGCATCCCTGATCTACCTGGGACTCGTCCTGTTCCTGATTACTTTCACGGTGCTGATCTGTTCCAGGCTCCTGCTCATGCGCCTGAAAAAGAATGAAGGCCAACGCGTATGAGCCGGGTGCAGACATGAATCCCGATACGGCATCCAAGGCTGCGCGCTTTGCCCGTCGCAAGCGGTTCAACCGGGCTGCCATTGCGCTTTCCATGATCGCGATGCTGTTCGGCATGTTCTGGCTGGCGTGGATATTGTGGGAAACGGTCTACATCGGCTTGTCCAGCCTGAGCATAACGATGCTGACGGAAAGTACGCCACCGGCCGGTGACGACGTCGGGACGGGCGGTCTGGCCAACGCGATGATGGGTTCCTTCCTGATGGTCGCGCTGGCCACGTTCATCGGCGCGCCTATCGGTATCCTCTCCGGTATATATCTGGCCGAATACGACCCACAAGGCAAACTTGCGGCTACGGTACGTTTCATCAATGACCTCCTGCTCTCCGCGCCTTCCATCATCATTGGCCTCTTCGTGTATGCGGTCATCGTGATGCAGTTCAGGGAATTTTCAGGATGGGCAGGCGCAGCGGCGCTGGCGCTCATCGTCATCCCTATCGTGATCCGCACGACCGAGAACATGCTGGCGCTCATTCCCGCCGGATTGCGCGAAGCGGCTTACGCACTGGGCACGCCGAAATGGAAAGTCATCACCCGGATCACGCTGGTTGCCGCACGCGCCGGGGTGCTGACCGGCATACTGCTCGCCGTGGCGCGCATCTCCGGCGAAACCGCACCACTGCTTTTCACCGCGCTAAATAACCAGTTCTGGAAAGCAAGCCTCTCCGGCCCGCTTGCCAATCTACCGGTAACGATCCTCCAATTCGCCATGAGTCCCTACGAAAACTGGCAACAACTCGCCTGGGGCGGCGTGTTCCTGATTACGCTCGCCGTGCTCGGCCTCAACATCCTGGCTCGGATGCTGTCCCGTGAGAAACTGTAATGAATATGGCTGAACCTCCATCCCTCGCCGTGTCGATCAAGATCGCTGTCCGGGATCTGAATTTTTATTACGGCAAATTTCAGGCTCTCACGTCGATCAACCTCGACATCCCGGAACATTGCGTGACGGCTTTCATCGGCCCTTCCGGCTGTGGCAAATCGACGCTCCTGCGCACCTTCAACCGGATGTTCGAGCTATACCCGGAACAGCGCGCCGAAGGCAGCATCCTGCTTGACGGC
>WREK01000029.1 GCA_009779355.1 Betaproteobacteria bacterium
ATCTCAAGACAGGGTGGCTGGACGCCGTGCCCAACCTTAGGCATCACGCCTGTTAGATAGATCCTTGCGCCAGCCACTCATTCCCGAAGAAAGATCGGACAGTATCTTTGGCCCGGAATACCGCACTCAAGCGTCTGGTTTGAGCCGCTCGATACGCTTGACTTCCGGAACCTGCCGCACGCAACGCATGACCTGGGCCAGGTGCCGGCGGTCGCGGACTTGCACCGTTATGCGCAGGACGACGGAAGACGACATATCGGCCTGATGATCCAGGGCGGCGTTCTGAATATTGCAGTTGGCAGAGGAAATGGCATTGGCGATGCGCACGAGCATGTTGTCGTTCGAATAGCAGAGAATGCGGATCGTGACATCGAACAGGCGGGTTTCGTCAGGTTCCCAGTCGGCATCGACACAGCGCCCAAGATGGCCCCGCATGCGGGCGACGGCAGGACAGTCCCGGAGATGAACTTCAAGACCCTGCTTGCGGCGGACGAGGCCCACTACGGGGTCGCCCGGGATCGGCTGGCAACATCGGGCCAGATGCATAACCCCGTTTTCGCCGCCGCGTATCTTGAGCCTCGGCATGCTGGCATCTTTCTCTTTGTTTTCCAGCTTGCCTGTCAAACCTTCGACCCGTTTCTGGGCAAGCAGCAACCGGCGCGCTACAGCTACCGGCATGCGGTTGCCAAGGCCAATATCGGCATAGACGTCACGGGAACTGGTCATGTTCCGGTCGCGCAGGAAACGCTCCCAGGCCGCCGGGGAAATTTCATCGACGGTAAAACCGTGAGGGCGCAAAGCAAGGTCGAGCATGCGCTCGCCCAAGCCGATGGCTTCGTCCTGTTGCTTGTTTTTGAGAAAGTGCCTGATTCTTGCCCTGGCACGCCCGGTACGCACATAGTTGAGCCAGGCTGGGTTGGGGCTTGGATAGGCCGAGGTGATGATCTCTACCTGATCGCCGCTTTGCAATTCGGTGTTGAGTGGCTTGTAGTCGGAATTGATGCGGCAACCGACGCAACGATGCCCGACATCGGTGTGAACGGCATAGGCAAAATCGACCGGGGTAGAACTGTCCGGCAGGCTGAAAATGCGTCCCTTGGGTGAGATCACGAAGATTTCGCCGGGGAAGAGGTTGACCTTGACCTGTTCGAGGAATTCACTCGCCCCGCCTGTGTTCATCTGCAAATCGAGCAACGATTGCAGCCAGGCATGGGTTTGTTTTTGCAATTCGTTGATGTTCTTGTCGTCATCCTTGTAGAGCCAGTGCGCGGCAACGCCGGTTTCGGCGATGCGATGCATTTCGCGGGTGCGTATCTGTACTTCGGCGAGCACCCCGCCAGGGCCGATCAGGGTTGTGTGCAGACTGCGGTAGCCGTTTTCGCGCGGCATGGCGATGTAGTCTTTGAAACGGCCAGGATACGGCTGGTAGATCGAGTGCAGCGCACCGAGGCTGAGGTAGCAGGCTGCCGCATCGGGAACGATGAGGCGAAAACCGTGAATGTCGTAGACATGGGAAAAGACCCGGCGCTTTTCGCCCACCGGCCTCGCCGGATGGGCGCGGCTTCGGCGTACCTCGGCGACCCTTTCCCTCATCTTGGAATAGATGCTGTAGAGGCGCTTTTCGCGCCCCTGCACTTCCGCTTTGACGCCCCATTGCGGCAAACGCTCTTCGATTCCTGCCTGAAGTTGGGTGAGCAGACGGCGGCGGTTGTTGCGCTCGGCAGTGACGGCGCGGGAAAGCGCGCGATGCCGCCAGGGGTGTTTATTGAAGAAAGATAAGTCTTCCAGTTCTTGAAAGACGCCATCCAGGCCAAGGCGGCGGGCAATCGGCGCGTAAATTTCCAACGTTTCGCCAGCAATGCGGCGGCGCTTGTCCGGGCGCATCACAAACAGGGTGCGCATGTTGTGCAGGCGGTCTGCGAGCTTGATGAGAATCACCCGAAGGTCGCTACTCATGGCAAGCAGCATCTTATAGAAATTGGCCGCCTGCGCCTCTTCATGGGAACGGAATTTGAGTTTGTCCAGTTTGGAAAGGCTATCGACAAGCTCGGCGGCATGCTGGCCAAACCTCTCGGCAATCTCGGCCTTGGAGATGAAAGCGTCCTCGACGACATCATGCAGCAGCGCAGCACACACGGCCTGGGCATCGAGATGCCAGTCGGCGATGACGGAAGCCACCGCAAGGGGATGGGCGATGTAAAGCTCGCCGCTTTTGCGCATCTGCCCACTGTGAGCCTTGGCGGCAAAGCAATAGGCGTCCTTGATGCGGGAAACGTCCTCGTCCTTGAGATAAACGGCTATTTTTTCTTTCAGGATCTCGAAAAGCGGGCCGACGGGATCGAACGGGTTTTGTACGAAACAGGCAACATCCGCTTCGGCATCGTCCGTCGCGATGTCGTCAATTTGCAGGGCGTGTGCATGGGCAGATTCCACGACACCTTCCAACAGGTTTCAAGCCTGTCCGCGATTGAGCATTTCCAGACCGACCTTACCCACTTCGATTTCCTTGAGCGCGATGATTGTGGGTTTATCGTTGCTGTTGGGGTCGATCTCGATCTGCGGCGTACCGCCTATCGTAAGTTGACGGGCGCGATAAGCTGCCGCCAGGGTCAACATGAAACGGTTCGGGATTTTTTTCAGGCAAGCTTCGACAGTAACACGGGCCATTTTCAACAATCCTATACAAGAAAAGAAAAGTACTGCGGATGACGCTTATACTGGTTAGGGTATCGTAACCGCGCCGCCCGTACGATCGCCGCCAATTCGTCAACGGCGTTTGGCAAACGGTCGTTGATTATAACGTAGGCAAATTCCTGCACATGGCGCATTTCGCCAAGCGCAGCCTGCAAACGTCGGGCAATGGTTCCCTCGCTGTCTGTTCCCCGACCGCGCAGACGATTTTCAAGCTCACTCAACGATGGCGGCAGAACGAAAACACTGACCGAATCAGGAAACGCTTCGCGTACCTGACGCGCGCCCTGCCAGTCGATTTCCAGCATCGTGTCGCGCCCTTCCCCGAGTTGCCCAGAAAGCCAGTCACGGGAAGTACCATAGTAGCTGCCATGTACTTCGGCCCATTCAATGAACCCATTGGTATCGCGCATTTCAAGGAAACGCCGGGTTTCGATGAAATGGTATTCGCGCCCGTCTTCCTCTCCCTCGCGGGGGGGGCGGGTGGTGTAGGAAACAGACAGGCGCAGGTCAGGTTCGCGTTGCGACAGTTCGCGTACCAGCGTAGTTTTTCCCGCCCCAGAGGGGGCTGTGACGGTAATGAGCGTTCCAGGCATGATGTTCTGCATTATCGGTGAATTTTATTCTGCTCAATATTTAAGTTTGTGAGACATCCGTTTTATCTGTGCTGTCACAATATTGCAACAATTGCGTCACTGTGGCCGCCATGATGACGCCTGCAGCGGCATCGGGCGAGGCAAGCGGCAGTTCGACATGCGCGATACCGGCTATCGTCCCATTGAAGCCAGCCTGTCCCACCGTTTTCGCAGGCAGGAGAAGCACATCGGCCCCAGCAAAGACTTCCGCTTCCAGTTGCGTATCGAGCACGAAAAGGTCTCCCACTTCGCGCAGTGATTTCAGAACGAATGCGTCATCGGAACGCAGATTATCCAGCCGACCGCACCAGACGAAACAGGCTCGCGTACTACCGCGCGTTACGGTGTCGGCCAGCACGATGAAATTTTGCAGCGCCCGTTGTGACTGATCCGACCCGCCTCCTACAATGATGATGGAAGCGTCCGGCACGCCGATAACCTCACACAGCCAGTAACGGGCCGAAGCGCGGGAACGCAACAGAAGCGGCACCGGCCGATCCGGGCGCGGTGTCTTGCGCCGTTCCATGCGCATGTTGCGCACCACCTGCGGTTTTTCTGGCGGCGGTGAAAATCTGTTGCGTAGCCGTTCCCACAGCCGTTCGAGATAACGCACCAGCACGCTAACCTTCCATGACGGCGAACGCAATATAGCCGCATGCTGCGCCGCCAGCGCCCCCACCATGGATTCCAGGCGACGCTGGTTGATCATGCGGAAGCGGCTCTCTTCGTCACGCATTTGCAGGAGATCTTTCATGTGCAGGATTTCTTCCTGCCCCCGCAGGCGCTTGCCCAGGACAGCGAGTAGGGTTTCCGTCTCCTTGCCGCCCCTGGTTTCGATTTCGATCCACGCCTTATAGAGTTCCGGCATCAACTGCCGGTAGTCGTCCACCATCTCGAAGGCCGTGCGCACCGGGCTGAAACGCAGAACGTCAACCATGGCGGTGAGCCGCTCGCGCATTTGATCGAGAGCACGCAGGATGTCCAATACGGCGTCGGTATCGGGTTCGATCAGAAAACCATTCCAACCATCATTGATGCGGTTTGAACAAGCACCGGCCCGGACTGCCACCACCGGAATAGCAAGTGCCTGCATCTCGGCCAATGCATGGCTGGAACCCTCCGGCTGCAATGACAGCAACAGGGCACAATCAGGACGCCATTGCGCTATTTTTTCGGGCCACTCGCAGGGATCGCACTCATGTACAACCTCTATTCCCGCGTAATCCGCAAAAGGCTGGCCAAAATTGCCGCAATCCAGCAACAGCACATTGGCAAAGGCGCGCAATTCGTTGCAAACCTTCCGCCACAACGCCAAACCCGTATGTGGCATCAAACGCCCTGGAACCACGACCCTCAGGCGGGGACGCGCCACATCCGTCCGGGCCGCCTTTGTAGACCCATTGTTCAGATCCCGCCCCGACATCGCCGAACCACGTGCAAAGGCCGCGCCCAGTCCAGGAGGGATGCACGTCCACGGTTGGTTGTCCAGTTCCGGAAAAAGCGCCTCCCAGCGTACGTGCAATTCTTTGCTTGGAAACACGAGGCGTACATTGCCCGCCCTCAGGCATTCCGCCAAAGCCCCCCGCAGGGCTTGGCAACCGTCTGCATCCGTCAGATGCCAGAAAGTGTTGTGCGGATTCCCGCGCAGGCAACGCGCCAGTGAACGCCCATCGCAACATTTGCAGGATTTGCCGAAATAACCGGACAGCGCCAGACAAAGCGGAAAAAGATCATGTACGGTCAGGACTGTCGGCAAATCGAACCGCAACAGATCGAGCGAGCACCCTATCAAGGACGAAACCAGCAGGGCGCGTACCTCAAACGCGGTGCAAATCCATTTCACGATCCCGGCAAACTCATCATGCGCGATGGCGACGCTCCGGATCGGATCGGTCAACGTCCAGGTTATCAAGGGTAACCGCCCCTGGCGCGGGTCGAACAATGCCAGTTCAGATGTAGCAGCGTTGCGCGAACTGCGCCCACGTAGCACCAGATTGCGGCAATAGAGATCTGCCGCACAATAATCCTTTACCCAGCGCCCGGAACCGGCTTTGTCGTGTGTCACGTGCAACACGACCGGCAACGGCGGCTCCAGTGGCGCGTCCGCCTGTGCAGTTGCGTGTGCGACACGTTTTTGCGCCTGCTCGTCCATGACCGAAGCAAATTCGGAACCACCAAGTGCCGCCCGCGCGCGGTCGATCCGCGCTCGTAACTTCGCCGGCGGATCGAGATGGACGAAATCCCGCATTTTTGCGTCGTAATCGGGATATAGGGCCGCCAGTTTGTATTCGGCATCTTCTATCGCTTCCACCCTGACGGGGTCGGGAACCGCAACGGCAATGCGATGCACGAACACGTTGGCGGCCAGCACGTTGCGCCAACCTACTGCTACCGCACGCCGGGAAAAATCCTTCGCCTCCCCGCTACCGCGTCCGAAGCGCTCTACATCAAAGAAACCGATCATGTCCAGGCACGCACGGCGGATCAACATGCAGAATTTTTCCGCTGCAGGCAGTTCCACCCACTGCCCGGCATTGGCGCGCGCCACTAGCGCATCCAGCGCAGCCAGCCCCTGCACACCGGGCAAACCCCCTTTCCAGCCCATGAAAGGATAGGCGCAAAGCGTAGCGTTATTTGAAAACGGCGTCACCGTACCGATATCGGCTTGCGACTCCGCACAGACCAGTAAGCGGTCGAGCCAGTCGTTTGCGACTTCGACGCTGCTTTCCAGCAACACCACGTCGCGTTCCGGGTGCAGGGCCAGCACGTCATTGACCGAAGCGGTGGAGCCATTGCCTTTATCGTTGCGCAGCAACATGATGCGCCCCGCCCCGGCCTCGTCATTAAGCCAATTAACCAGTTCCGGGTCGGACGAAGTATCGTCGATGACGATGATCTCGCGCATCGCGTAACACGTGGCCGCATAGAGCGAGTCGAGGCAGCGCTGCACGGCCTCTCGCCTACCGCGCACGAGCACTATTACATCAACAGCAGATGCATTCGCCTCCGTTTCTCTCCATGACGACATACCGGGGACGCCCTCCAGCAATAACCTACAGATACTGCATACCCGGATTTTATTGCGCAGCGCGGAAAATCGAATGCCACAATGTTCTCATTCATCGTAAAACTGATTTCGGTTTGAAACCCCGCCCTTCAGGGCGGAAAGACGAAACCCGGCCCGAAGGGGCGGGGTTTCGGCGAGTCTTTGGAAGGGGTACAAACCCCTTCCAAAAGTTTGTTAAGGAAACGCTGATTTATTCAAACTCTTGCGAGCCGTGCCATTAAAAATCAACGAGTTATCACACGAAATATAGACAGAAACCGAATAAATCAGCGTGTTCTTAAACCGGCCTGAAAGCCGGTTCTGAATAGTTGTTTCCGACAATTCACGAAAGGAAAACGTTTTGTCTGGTTCGATGTTCCCACGCAACGGTGGATTTACCGATCTGGCAGAAACAACTGCAACAGCTCATTCAAAAACTGCAACCCACGTGCCGTGGGACGTAGAATATCCGGAGCAGGATCAAGCAGGCCGGCGCAGCGGGCCTGTTCCAGCGGCACGGCCATCACTTCCAGCGGCAAACCGGTGCGTTCGGTGAAAAGCGCGGCGGGTACGCCATCAGAAAGGCGCAAGGCATTCATCATGAATTCGAACGGTAACTCTTGCGCACCGACAACATGCCGCTCCTGGATGAAGTCGCGCCGCGCCGCACCTTCCAGGTAACGGGCGGGATGTTTGTGCCGCATCTCGCGCACGGCGCCATCGGATGTCGTTAGTTTGCCGTGTGCGCCGGGACCCAACCCAAGGTAGTCACCGAAATGCCAGTAATTTAAATTGTGGCGGCACTCGCATCCAGCATGGGCAAACGCGGAAACCTCGTAATGCCGGAAACCTGCCTCGGCAAGCCGCGCCCAGATCATCTCTTCCATATCGGCAACAACATCATCAATGGGCAGGTCATCGGGTGGGGCAAACGCAAACGGGGTGTCAGGTTCCACGGTGAGGTGATAACAGGAAAGATGCCGTACACCGCTACCGATGGCAATTTCCAGATCGTCCAATGCCTGTTCGGGCGTCTGACCGGGCAACCCGACCATCAGATCGACATTCACCTGCTCGAAATGCGTCAGCGCCGTCTCCAGCGCACGGCGGGCTTCGCTCCCATCATGGATACGGCCAATGCAGGCAAGCAGGCCATCATTGAAACTCTGGACGCCGAGCGAGAGGCGGGTGACGCCTGCCACGCAATAATCGCGGAAGCGTGGGGTTTCTACGGTTCCAGGGTTTACTTCAAGCGTGATTTCAATCCCCGGCTCGAACGGCAGCCGCACACGCAGGGCATCGAGCAGTTTCTCCAGCACAGGCGGCGGCAACAGGCTCGGCGTACCACCGCCGATGAAAACGCTATGGATCTCCCGCCCCACAACCTGCGGCAAGGCCGCTTCCAGGTCGGCGGCCACAGCCTCACCCCAGGCCGCAAACGGAATGCCCCCATCGCGCGGCACATGCGAGTTGAAATCACAATAAGGGCACTTGCGCACGCACCACGGAAAATGCACGTAGAGCGCGAGCGGCGGCATCGCTTCAACAGCCCCGTGTTACCTAGTCCGCCGGAGCCGATGTCCTGATCAGATAATCGAACGCAGACAGGCTCGCCTTCGCCCCCTCCCCCATCGCAACAATAATCTGCTTGTAGGGAACCGTCGTGCAGTCCCCGGCAGCAAAAACACCATGCACGGAAGTCTGCCCGCGCACATCGATTGCGATTTCGCCGCCCTTGGTGACATCAACTGTTTCCTTGACGAAATCAGTATTCGGCGAAAGGCCGATCTGCACAAAAATACCTTCCAGATCGAGCCTGTGGATCTCACCCGAAGCACGATCCTGATAAACGAGGCCATCGACCTTGTCCGTTCCGGTCACTTCAACCGTCTGGGCGTACTTGATGACTGTCGCATTTGAGAGAGAGGCAAGTTTGGCTTGCAACACATTATCGGCCCGCAGTTCCGGGGCAAATTCAAGCAGAGTCACATGCGAAGTGACCCCGGCCAAGTCAATGGCCGCCTCCACGCCAGAATTGCCGCCGCCAATGACCGCCACGCGTTTGCCCTTGAAGAGCGGGCCATCACAGTGCGGGCAGTAAGCCACTCCCTTAGCAAGGAACTCCCTCTCACCGGGCACATTCATCTCGCGCCAGCGTGCGCCGGTCGCCAGGATCACGACCCTCGCTTTCAGAACCGCGCCGTTTTCAAGTTGCACTTCAGCGAGCGCGCCGGGTTGCGATGCCGGAATGAGGCAAGCGACTTTTTGCGGACTCATCACATCGACATCATAGTGACGCACATGTTCTTCCAGCGCGGCAGCCAGCTTTGGCCCTTCGGTTTCCTTGACTGAAATGAGGTTTTCAATGGCAAGCGTATCGAGCACCTGCCCCCCGAAACGCTCGGCGACGATGCCGGTACGGATACCCTTGCGTGCGGCATAGATAGCCGCTGCCGAACCGGCAGGCCCAGCGCCGATGACGAGCACGTCAAACGGCTCCTTGCCAGAGATTGTTTCCGCGTTACGCGATGACGCTCCCGGATCGGTTTTGGTGAGGATTCCGGCAAGCTCCATCCGCCCTTGCCCGAACGGCTGGCCGTTCAGGAAAACATTGGGTACTGCCATGACCTGACGCTTTTCGACTTCATCCTGAAACAGCGCCCCGTCGATCATCACATGGCTAACGGCAGGGTTTACCACCGCCATCAGATTAAGTGCCTGCACCACATCCGGGCAATTGTGGCAGGAGAGCGAAATGAACGTCTCGAAACGGAATTCCCCTTCCAGCGTGCGGATCTGCGCGAGCGTTTCGGGTTCGACCTTGGGCGGATGCCCGCCGGTTTGCAGCAGGGCGAGGATAAGCGAAGTGAATTCATGCCCCATCGGCAGCCCTGCAAAATGAATGCGCGGCGCTTCCCCCACACGGGCAACGCCAAAGGACGGACGGCGGCCGAACTGACCATCCTCGCGGGCGCTCACCTTATCGGAGAGTGCCGCGATTTCGTGAATCAACTCACCCATCTCGCGGGAAGCATCACTATCGTCGAGAGAAGCCACCAACGCGATGGGTTGAACGACTTTTTCCAGGTAGGCTTGCAACTGAACCTTGATGTTGTCATCGAGCATGATGGATTCCTTTCGGCAGGTTGGAACGTTTTTGATTCAGGCCCCTTACCTTCTCCCGCTTGCGAGAGAAGATGCCCCAAGGGGCAGGAGGGGGTAAAGATGCGTCATTATTAAACCGGCAATCAAATAGACGATGAACATTTGATGTAATTCGTTGATTTTTAATGGATTAAATGTGAAAACAAAGGTTGCCGGGTTAATATTCAGGCACGGCATAAAACTTATAGTGAACTTTGCCCTCTCGCCCTGCCCAGCTAGCGGGCGTGGGGCATGTTCAATTCCCCTCCTTGGAGGGGTGGCGGCGAAGCCGACGGGGTGGTGCAGGGGTTTCAGCCCGCGTAAGCGAGCCTTGCGATCCCCAACGTTGCCGCCATCCCCTTGCCCCTTCACGTTGGGGTTTGCTTCGCGCACCCCAACCTATAACTCCGCTCTCCCGCTCGCGTGAGAGGGAAAAATGCCGCGACGCGTCAGATCTTGCCAACGAGATCGATGGAAGGCGCGAGCGTTTTATCGCCTTCCTTCCATTTGGCCGGACAGACTTCGCCCGGATGGGTGGCAACGTACTGTGCAGCCTTCACCTTGCGCAGCAACTCCTGCGCGCTACGGCCAATGTTGCCGGCATTGATCTCGATGACCTGTATCGTACCGTTCGGATCGACCACGAAAGTACCGCGCTCATCGACGCCTACCGCTTCGATATAGACACCGAAGTTTTTGCTGATGACGTGCGTAGGGTCGCCGACCAGCGGATATTCGATCTTCCTGATCGTCTCGGAAGTGTCATGCCATGCCTTGTGGGTGAAATGCGTATCCGTGGACACCGCGTAGATTTCCACGCCCATGTTCTTGAATTCCGCGTAGTTATCGGCCAAATCGCCCAGTTCGGTCGGGCAGATGAACGTAAAGTCCGCCGGATAGAAGAAAAAGACCGCCCACTTGCCCTTGATGGTGGCATCCGAAACCTCGATGAATTTGCCATTCTGATAGGCCATGGCCTTGAACGGGAGAACTTGGGTGTTGATGAGTGAATTGCACATGTATCTGGCTCCTTGAAATGAATTACATCGGGTGATGCCGGGTCACCGGCACGCTGCCTTGACAGCGGTGGATGCATCATAGCTCCCGAACCGCACGCAACGCCAATTGGAAATTGGCATGCAGTTGATTGATGAAAACTATCGTCTCTTATTTTTCAATAAACGAAACAGATTGTCACCCACCAACGAAGCCTGCATACGGAAGATCGGGCGCATCGGTTATTAGAACATGACATGCACGACTATTCAAATCGCAAATTTTTCACTGCCTGGGGAAACAGATACTACGATAATTGTTGGCGTATCTACGATTTCAGGCAGGATCCGCGAACCGAAGGAGGCCGGCACATGTACCAACCACTTTTCATAAATTGGCAGGACAGGAACAACACCGGTATCGCAATCATCGATGAGCAGCACCGGGGCATTCTTTCCATCATCAATTCCCTCTATTTCCTGACAGAAAAGGGCATGTCCGACGACGCGCTACGTTCACTTATCAGCGATGCAATAAGAAGCTATTCCCGCATCCATTTCATCACCGAGGAACGCATCCTTCAAGCAACAGGGTATCCTGACCTTGAAGGACACAAAGAAATGCACAGAAAACTCTCCCAGGAAACGGAACATATGGATCGCGTTGCGATCATGGAAAATGACAGCAAACCGTTGCTGATTTTCCTGAAAAAATGGTGGGTTGAGCACATCAACGAGCAGGACATGCTCTATGTGCCCCATCTGCGCGAGCACGGCTAACAGTATGCTCAAAAACACCCTATCCCCTTCATTTACGAAGAAATTCAGCTCTGTTGATGCCTGAAAACCGGTTTTTGAGTCCGTTTTCCAGTCCCTTTGTAGGTTGCTGCTCGCTTTTCGATGATCAGCGTTGCAGAATGCAGAGTTTTTGAGCAGCCTATTAATACTGGAGGCAAAAACATGGGCTTCGGCGCATTCGTCATCGGTGACGAGATTCTTTCCTGCAGGCGTGAAGACCAGCATTTCCGCTGGCTGGCGGATGCACTCGCGGCACGTGGGCTACGGTTGTCGTGGCTGACCTATTTTGGCGACGACGAAGAGGCGCTGACCGCTGCGTTCCGCCGCAGTTTTGCGGGCGGCGACACCGTTTTTTCTTTCGGGGGCATCGGCAACACGCCGGACGACCGCACGCGCCAGGCCGCTGCCTCCGCGCTCGGCGTACCACTCATCGCGCATCCCAAGGGCGAAGCTGAACTGTATGCCCGTTTCTGCGTCGAGCTTGGTGTCGATATCACGCCAGAGCGGCGCCTGCTGATCACCTTTCCCGAAGGTTGCGATTTGATCCCGAACCCGGTGAACCGCATTCCCGGCTTTCATATCAAGCGCCATTATTTCGTCCCCGGTTTTCCGCAGATGGCGCAGCCGATGATCGAATGGGCGCTCGACACTTTTCACCGCGACGAATTCGTTACCGCGCCGCGCATCGAGCGCGCGCTGCTGCTCACCGGCCCCGACGCTTACGAAAGCGGGTTGCTCGGCCTGATGGAGAGAATAGTCACCGCCTACCCCGACCTGCGCCTTTTCTCTTTGCCTTCGCACCGCAGCACCGAGCGCGTCCACCTCGAACTCGGTGTCGAAGGAGCGCCGGATCAAGTCGAAAAAGCTATGGCGGATATCTTGCGTGAGGTGGAGCAGCGCAATATCGGCTGGCGCTGGCGGGAATAACGGCCAATCGACAGCCAATCACAGCAAGCGTTGCCGCCGTCCCCTTGCTCCTGTACGCTGGGGTTTGCTTCGCGCACCCCAGCCTACAAACGTGAATGAACAGCATCGGGGACAGACCCTGCAAACCCGTTCTGCCTCCAGCCCTCGTACACCACCAGCGCTACGGCGTTCGACAGGTTGATGCTGCGGTTGCCGGGGCGCATTGGGATACGTAGCCGCTGTGAAGGCGGCAGTTCCGCCAGTACTGCATCCGGTAGGCCACGGGTTTCGGATCCGAAGAGCAGCACGTCGCCCTCGGCGTACTCCACGCGGTCATAACGCTCGCCGCCGCGCGTGCTTAAGGCGAACATCCTCCGCCCGGCGAACTGCGCCCGGCACGCAACCCAGTCCGGGTGCACGGTCACATGGGCAAGGTCGTGGTAATCCAGCCCCGCACGCCGCAACTGGCGGTCGGAGAGATCAAACCCCAGCGGCGCCACGAGATGAAGCCGCGCCCCGCCATTGGCGGTGAGCCGGATTACGTTGCCGGTATTGGGCGGTATTTCCGGCTCGAAAAGGATGACGTCGAACATCCTGGGATTTTAGTGCTGAAAACCCGTTCCAGCGATTTACACAGCTAAACCCGCCAATAAATCCCGTTGCAAGAAAAAACGATCCGACATACCGGCTTTCGTTTCGCCCTCGACTCTGAACTGGAGCGATGCAGCCTGATTCACTCAGTAAGCAACCGGTAGAGCATCATCAACATGCCCGCCGTCGCGCCCCAGATGAAGTAGTTGCCATAGGGCATGGCGTGGAACTGGCGCATCTCGCCACCGTTGATCCGGACGCTGTGCCGCCGGTGGTTGGCCGGGTCGAGAAAATGCGCAAGCGGCACTTCAAACGCTTCGGCAACCTCGAAACCATCCAGTTTCAGCTTAATCGGCGGGTGCAGTAGCCCCACGACGGGTGTGACGCAAAAACCTGTCCCGGTCAGGTAATCCGGCAGGCGTCCAATGAGTTCGATCCGTTCCGGGGCAAGGCCGATTTCTTCTTCCACCTCGCGTACTGCGGTTTCTTCGGCACAGGAGTCGCCCTCTTCCATGCCGCCGCCTGGAAAGCTGATCTGCCCCGGATGGTGGTACAGGTGATCGGTACGCCGGGTAAAGAGCACGGTGGGGCTGTGACGTTCGTGCAATACCAGTGGTACGAGCACGGCCGCCGGACGGGGCTGCGTGCCACCCGCACCGGGCCAGTCCCCGATAGCAACGTCAGGCTCTCCCGGCCTCGGTTCGACCCGCGCCAGTTTGTGCCGCAGTCTGCCTACGATTTCATGCGCCTCGCTCACATTCGCCTTTCGCTACAATTTTTTCCTCAAACGCATCTGCCTGCCATCGCGCCGCATCTCCATCCGGTCGAGAACATTCATTCCAAGCAACACCTTGGGCATGTTTGCCTGCATCACCACCGCATCAATATTTTCGAAACGCAGCCCGCCAATTTTCAGCGATTTCAGCGTCACCCGCCAGGTACCAGCCACCCCGCCAGCAGTATGGGCCCAACCCATCTGTCTGTCATCCAGGTCAAGCCTCAGTTCCTGTGCGGTCGAGTACCCGATGGCGACGAGCGTCGCTCCCGTATCGATAATAAAATGAACACTGCGCCCATTGATTTCCCCATCGGCCAGGAAGTGCCCCGATGCATCCGACTCGATGACGATTTCCACGCCGCGCGCCAGTACCTTCCGGGCCTGTGCGCCAGTAAGCGTACCCACGCCCGCCTTGCCCGCATCACCCGCATCCCCACGCTGCACGACCCGTTCCCCCAGGCGCAGGGTCTGACGCCGCCCTTCGAATTCGACCACTGCCACATTATCTTTAATCGAGAGCAGGCGTATCCCATCGGGCGTACTTTTCCCTGTTGCCAACAGTTGCGGCGGCCCGTTATCGACGACAAGCACGGCACGGTCTCCCACAATACCCGACAAGGCAATTTCGGTTGCTTGCGCCTCCCTCCCTACCAGCGCAATGGCGAGCAATCTGAGCAAAACAGGCAAAACGTTCGCCCGCTTCAGCATCCCAACTCCTTCTTGTTCCGGACACGATTGTCACAGATGGACGCTACCGTTTCAAACGCTCTTGACGTCAGCCTGGAACGTCACGACACTAGACAAAGTACATTCGGGCATAAGAGCTGGTATGACTTTTTCCACGAAACAAATATTCTCCGCGCGTTTTTCCCGCAAGAAGAGAGATGCCGGATTCACTCTGACCGAGTTGCTCATCGTGGTCGCAATTGCCGCCATCCTTGCGGCCGTCGCAGTACCTTCATTCAAGAACATGAACCGCAACATGGCCGTCCGCGGCGCAGCCGACGAACTCATTGCGGGCATCCAGTTCGCCCGTTCCGAAGCCATTCGCACCAACCGGACAGTTTCATTGTCGCTCGAAGGCCGCGTCTGGAGAGTTTTCATTGATACCGACGGAAACCATGTGCTCAGTGGGAATGAAGAACTATTGCGCGAAGGCGCTTACTCCGATCTGATAAACGCCCAAAACACGGTCTTATGGTTTAATTTCGCCCCTGTTGGCACAATCACATCGTTTGCAGGGACATTCCCGACGGGCATCTGTCTGACAACCGCTGACAGCCCGCCTGCCCAACGCCGGATATTGTTTCAGACGCGAGCCTCTTCCCCTGTGGTTCAACCCAATTGCAACTAACGCCGCCACGGAGGATTGCCCATGAATACGCAAAAGGGGTTCACACTGCTGGAGTTGATGATCGTTGTCATGGTCATCGCCATCCTGGCCGCCGTTGCGATACCAAACTACCAGTCGTACACGATAAAAACCCGTCGGGCGACGGCGGCAGCCTGCTTGGTGGAATTGTCGCAGGCGCTGGAACGCTTCCACACCGTGAACATGACCTACACGGGCTCTGCCTTACCAATCCTACAGTGTAATAACGACCTGAAAGATCACTATACTTTCAGCCTCACGAGTGTGGCTGCGCGGGCTTACACCCTCAGCGCCGCACCTCAAGGCGCCCAAAGCAGCAATGACCCCGCCTCGTGCGGGACTCTCACCATCAATCAGGCTGGACAAAAGGGCGCCAGCGGAGACGTCAACGCGTGCTGGAAGTAAACCGGCTCACGAAAGGGGCCGCGCTTTCTATCCGCCCAACCCCAGTGTTGCCATCTTTCGCCGCAAAAACGCGATTTGCGTTTCCAGCGGCAGTTGCTTGGGGCAAACATCGTGGCAGGCAAGCAGCGACATGCAGCCAAACACGCCAGTATCGTCACCGATCAGTTCGAAATAGTCGTCATCCGTGCGGGTATCGCGCGGGTCGAGCCGGAAACGCGCGATTTTGCCCATACCGACCGCGCCGACGAAATCCTTGCGCATTTGCGCGGTTCCACATGCGGCAACGCAACAGCCGCATTCGATGCAGCGGTCGAGTTCGTAGATTTGCTCGGCGAGGTCAGGATCCATCCGTTCTTCGATACGGCAGATGTCGACTTCGCGTTTCTGCGCGTGCAACCAGGCTTGCAGGCGCTCGCTCATGCCGCGCATCCATTTGCCGGTGTTCACCGAAAGATCCCCGATCAACTCAAAGAACGGTAGCGGCGCAAGCGTTATCTCATCAGGCAGGTCACAGGTCAGTGTGCGGCAAGCCAATTGCGGACGGCCATTGACCATCATCGCGCAACTGCCGCAAATCCCGGCACGGCAAACAAAATCGAATTGCAGGGTTTGATCCTGATGTTCACGGATTTCGTTGAGGGCGATAAACAGCGTCATGCTTTCGGCCTCTTCAACCCGGTATTCCTGCATGCGCGGCACCGAAGCAGGATCGTTCGGATCATAGCGCAGGATGCTGAGGTTTAAGAGCCGATTCTTCCTGGCATTCCGGGAGATATTGTTGACAACGGCACTCATTGCGCACCCTCCAACCGTTCATCGAGCCGTTCGTTACGGCCAGCGAACGAGGCGGGTAATTTGTCGGCATAGGGCATAAGGGCTTCCTGAACGGCAAAACGATCCTGCCCTACCATCTGGCTGCGAACGGCTTCTATTTCTTGTACGCGTCGATCCGTGTCCGGATGGCCGATATAGTCTTTCGCGCCGTAACCACGCCAACCCGGCGGTAGTTCCATCTTCATGATGTCGAGCGGTTCATATTCAAAACACGGTAAGTTGGCCGTTTCATTCGGCCAAAAGGCCAGCGTCCGTTTAAGCCATTCCTGGTCGTTCCGCTGGGGAAAATCCTCGCGGAAATGCGCACCCCGGCTCTCGGTACGCAAGTAAGCGCCATGCGCGATGGTGAGCGCCACTTTAAGCATGCGCCGGATGCGGTAGGCAATCACCAGTTCGGGATTGGCTGCACGCGATTTGCCGGAAACGCCGATTTTGGCGCACCTCTCCAGTAAGCTTTGCAGGCGTGCGACCCCAGCGAGCAGTTCATCACCCTGCCGGAAAATAGCGACATTGTGGGTCATGACATCCTGCATCTCGGAGCAAAGCTTGAATACGTTTTCCTTACCGCCGCCGTCGAGGATTGCCGTGAGCTTCGCCTCTTCGCGCTGCACGAATTCATGCGCGAGCGTGAGTGGGAACGGGGCAGTATTTTCCGGTTTGTCGCAGAAATCGGCGATAAATTCACCAACGATTATGCCCGCAACCACGGTTTCTGCCACGGAATTGCCACCCAGCCGGTTAAAACCGTGCAAGTCCCAGCAAGCCGCCTCGCCCGCCGCGAACAGACCCTTGAGCCAGGGCGACTGGCCGGTATAGTCGGTCCGTACGCCACCCATTGTGTAATGCTGCGTCGGGCGCACGGGGATCCATTTCTCGGTAGGGTCGATGCCGAGGAAGTACTGGCAGATTTCTTTCACTTCGCGCAGGTTGTGCTCGATGTGCAGGCGGCCCAGCAAGGTGATATCCAGCCACAGGTGCGGCCCGAAACGCGAAGGGACGCCCTTGCCGCTACGGATATGTTCTTCCATGCGGCGGGCAACGACATCACGCGAAGCGAGCTCTTTCTTTTCCGGCTCGTATTGCGGCATGAAGCGTTCGCCATCCACGTCCCGTAACAGGCCGCCGTCCCCCCGGCAGCCTTCGGTGACGAGGATGCCTGCCGGAAAAATGCCCGTAGGGTGAAACTGCACGGCTTCCATATTGCCCAAGGGCGCGACACCGGTTTCCAGCGCCAGCCCATGCCCCATGCCTTCGCAGATCACCGCGTTGGTCGTGGCACGGTAGAGCCGCCCCGCGCCACCAGCGGCAATCGCCGTGGCCTTGGCAAGATAGGCGATGAGTTCGCCAGTGATGAGGTTACGCACCACCGCGCCGTAACAGCGATCGCTATCATGGATCAGCGCCAGCGCCTCGGTACGCTCATGCACCTCAACACCGTGGCAAATGGCCTGATCGCTGGTGGTATATAGCATGGCGTGCCCGGTTCCGTCCGACACGTAGCAGGTACGCCATTTTTTGGTTCCACCGAAATCACGCTGTGCAACCAGGCCGTGCGCCTCCGCGCGCTCGGTGAGGACCACTTTCTGTTCGTTGATGATGACATCGTGGTTGCCGCCGCGCACCCGGCTCCAGGGCGTGCCCCAGGCCGCGAGTTCGCGCACTGCTTTGGGGGCGGTATTGACGAACATGCGCGCAACGACCTGATCCGCGCCCCAGTCGCTGCCGCGCACCGTATCTTCAAAGTGTAAATCCTCGTTGTCCCCTGTACCTTTAGTGACATTGGCAAGCGATGCCTGCATGCCGCCCTGGGCGGCAGACGAGTGCGAACGTTTGGGCGGAACCAGTGAGAGCACCACGGCCTCGTGTCCGCGCTGCCGGGCTGCAATGGCAATCCGCAGCCCCGCAAGGCCACCGCCAATCACCAGCACATCGGTCATCACCGTTTTCATTGCCCGTCTCCCTGATCCCGATGCGCGCCCCCGTCCTTCTCCACAACCCAGGACGGCGTATAACGTTCGCCCACATGGGCACGGTGCTCATAACCGATCTTCATGTATGCGGCCAAAGATGCCAGCCCCAACAACAGGAAAAACCCTGTCAGCCCCCATTTCACTTTCCTCAGGATCTCACGGGGCGCGTTCGGCCAACCCCACTTGACCGCCAGCCGGTACAGACCAATACAGCCGTGCAATTCCACTGCCAGCAGCATAACAAGATAAAACGGCCACAACCCATAACTCCACACGCGGTCGGATGAAAGGTTAGGATCAATATCCTGCGGCCAGACAAACATTTGGTAAAGATGCGCCGAGGCAAGGAAAAACAACAGGAATCCGGTGTACACCTGCCATACCCACAAAGTGGAGTCCTCGTGCCGCATCATCTTGGCGTGCGCGCGGATGGTACGCCATTGGCGATAGTTGATCGGGAACTTGCGTACCGCCAGGATTGCGTGCGCAACGAACACCAACGCTACGAAACCGACGACGCAGGACACCAGCCACGGATAGCTTTTGCCAAAGATGAAATAACCTTCAAAAAATTTTGCGACCGTCCAAAAGGTCGACTCGCCCAAGAGGATGGAGCCGACAAAAAACATGTGCAGCCACATGAAAAACGCGAGAAAAAGGCCTGTGGCGCTTTGCAACAAGTCGAGTCGAGCCGGCCAACGGCTTGTTCGGGGCTTGTCGGCTAGCCCCACCTGGATGAGGATAGTTTCGTAAGACATGATCCGCGCTATGGATTATCAATGATGCAGTGCAGCATGATACCTTTTTTCCGGTCAAACGCCAGTCCACAGGATCAAATCAAGGGAAAACCCTGACAAAAGAAAGGGAAACTGCGGTTTCGGCTGTTTTCGCATAAGCGAAAGCACATTATGCTTTTAGTATAAAGTGCTTTCCTGCGACAAAGCGGCTTACAGGAAAAAACGTGAAGCCGAAATTTTTTGCTTGTGGATGGTACTAAAACGGGTGCAGCCTCAGAAGTGAAATTTTCTACTTTTAACAGGATGCTCAAAAACTATTTTTTAGATGCCAAAGTCCACAAAACGGGTCAAAATAAGTCCGAAAAGCAGCTTTACAAGGTAGTTTTCGGCCATTTTTGGCCTTGTAGACATAGGTTTCTTCAGTGCATCAGACTTTTTGAGCATCCTGTTAAGGATGGTCTGAACAAGTCGCCGCGCCGTGCGCATCTGCGGGGTCGGGCGGTCTGCGGCGTTGCAAATCCTCGCCATAGCGACGGCTATGGCTGTGGTTTGCGCCTTGCATCCCATCCCGATCCGCAGCGCACACTTACCGCTCGACTTATTCAGACCATCCTTA
>WREK01000030.1 GCA_009779355.1 Betaproteobacteria bacterium
AAACGCTGATTTATTCCGTCCGGGCAGCGCAGGTGCGGGTTTCAAACACGTCCATGTCCGTTCGTCGGCTTGCAGACCATGTGTCAGGCTATGTTTTGGGCGGGTTTGAAACCCGCACCTGCGTTGCCAGAACGCTCAGGAATTGTTCAGCTTTTCCCTTTGTGACGGGCCAGGCGTTCATGCGCCGCAGCGAATTGATCCGCGGCGATGGCTCCCATGATGGACAATTCGCCGGCAAGGCAGACAGAGGCGCAGATCTCCGCCAGGCTATGCGCCTGCCCTTCGCCCGACAGATTCAGCATCTTCATGCAGGCGGACTGCGAGGGTAGCTTCGTGCCCCCGCCCACCGTGCCGACGATGATGTTGGGTAAGGTAACGGTGGCGTATAGCCCTCCTTCGTCCGTCACCTCCAGGCGGGTGATCCCGACGCTGGACTCGGAAATGCAGGCGGCGTCCTGCCCGACGGCAAGATATAGGGCCGCGAGGCCGTTGGCGAAATGGCCTTGCACGCCCATGGTGCCGCTCATTACCCCGCCAATGGCCGCCATCTGCCAGTACCGCCTCATCATTTCAGGGCTGGTGTGCAGGTATTTCCCTACCAGGGTTTTTGGCAGAAATACTTCGGCGGTGACTTTTTTGCCACGCACGGTGGTGAAGGAAAGGGAAGAAGCCTTTTTGTCCCCGGAAAAGTTGGCTTCCACAAAGGCGTTCTGGGGCGTGACGGGGGTGTGCTCGCGAATCCAGTTCACAATCGCGGCGGTCGCCAGGGTCACCATGTTCTGCCCTGCGGCTTCCCCGGTATAAAAATCAAGGTTCATGTATACATGGTTGCCTTCAAGGGCGAAACGCATGTCCATGAGCTTGCCGTAGCGGGTGGAAGTGGTCGTAACTTCACAGAATTTTTCAAAATTTTCCATTGCCCAAAGCACAAACTGTCCCGCTTCGGTCAGGGTGCGGAATATAAAGCCCGGTGAACGGCTGATCGCATCGTCGTGCAACAGAGCGGTGCATCCCCCTGCGGCAGTGATAAGTCGTGCGCCGCGGTGGTAGGAAGCGACCAGCGCGGCTTCCGTGGTGGCAAGGGGAACGTAGAAGTCACCCTTGGCAAAAAAACCGTTCACGCGCAGGGGTCCCGCCACGCCCACCGGCAGCTTGATCGTGCCCACGCAGTTCTCTATGTTTTTCGAGTACGCCGCCAGTTGTTCCAGCGTGCCTGTGTCTGCCAGTTGATTCTGCTCGGCCTGACCAAGGGCGCTGTGCTGGCGCAAAATGTCCCAGTTACGGGCCAGAAGTTCGCCGGTTAAAGGGGATGCGTGCCTGAGGCCGGGGGCGGCCGGTCCTGCGCGGGACGACAGCTCTTCGCCGAATTTTTCCAGGGTTAGCGGCCCGGAAAGACGCGCTATGAGGCTATGCAGCTTCTCTTTATTGATGGGCATGGAATCTTTCTCCAAAAGAGCCGGGACGATCCGGGTATCAATAGATACTGAAAAATATATTTTTAAATGGCCCAGCTAAAAATAAGTTCAAAATCCCTGCAAGTTGTGGTATGAAGATTTTGCACTAACGATCGCCACACAAGGAGATTTTGAACTTGATTCACCATAACACATTCTTTTCCCAGACGCTATCCCTGATCGAATACACACTAATTGTTCAGGGAATCCCTGAGGTGATTTTATGATAGATTTTTCAGCCATCCAAAATCGAGCCTCTTTTGATGCGGTTCGCTATGCGAATGTTTGGGAAGATGCTTCGTTGCTTCTGGAAGCTTTTGCTCCGCTTCGAGGCAAACGTATGGTGTCTATTTGTTCCTCGGGTGACAATGCCTTAGCATTGCTCACGCTGGATCCCTGCGAGGTTCTTGCAATTGATTTGAATCCGGCTCAAATCGCCTGCCTTGATATTCGTTGCGCCGCTATTCGGGAGTTGGAAAGGGAAGAAGTTCTGGCTTTTCTTGGTTTTGAGGGTCAACCGGATTATCGGGAAAAAACCTACGCCTTGTTGCGTTCCAAGATTCCCCAGCCTTCCAGAAAATTCTGGGATGCACGGATTCAAGACGTGCGAAAGGGGGTAATTCATGCGGGTAAATTTGAGCGTTATTTTCAAGTCTTCCGTAAATGGATACTGCCACTGATTCATGGAAAAAGCAAATGCAAAACACTCATTTCCTTTGATAAAACTCAGGTACAAACCCAATTCTATGATTTGACATGGAATAATAGGCGATGGCGTTTATTGTTTCGTTTTTTCTTTTCCCGCACAGTCATGGGAGCCTTAGGACGCGATCCCGAATTCTTCCGCTTTGTGGGAGGTTCTGTCTCAGATCGCATTCTAAAACGTACCGAGCTTGCCCTCCGCAACCTTCCGGGTGCGGAGAATCCATGGTTGCAATATATTGTTGCGGGAAATTTTGTGTCTGCTTTGCCTCCCTACCTGGAACCCAGAAATTTCGCTGCTGTCAAGGCCAATCTCGCTGCCCTGCGCATTCATCTGGGCGCGGTCGAAAACGTTCTGGCAGGAGAACCGGCGGCTGTAAGTGGTTATAATTTATCTGATATTTTTGAGTATATGGATGAAACCCTGTTTTGTAAGATATGCAATCATCTGCTGGATAGCGCTGCTCCGACAAGCCGCTTTGCGTATTGGAATATGCTCGTTCCTCGTTCCATGTCCGTCTGCGCCCCAGAGCGTGCTCAAGCACAAATTCAGTTGGCACAGTCGCTTTTTAGCAGGGATCGGGCTTTTTTCTATTCCGCTTTTCATGTGGATGAAGCGTTATGATCCCTCCATCTGATTGGGTGCATATAGCGTGGGTTGCAGGTGCTATTTTTGTGCTGATGGCCGGTTCGGAACTCTGGTTTATTCTGGGTAGACCCCCAATAGAATATACGCGTAAACTAACACATTTGGGTTCAGGTTTTGTTTCGCTGAGTTTTGGTTTCCTATTTTCGAGTCACTGGTCTGTTTTAGTGCTTTGTGTTCTTTCTGTTGCGCTTATGCTGGCCACTAAAGCATTGGGCATTCTCAAAGGCGTTCATGCCGTGCAACGAAAGAGTTATGGAGCTATTTACTTTCCTCTGGCAACATACCTGACGTTTCTGTTTGCCTTGTTTTTGGGTCAGCCTATTTATTATTTCATCGCCATGGCAGTACTTTCTACTTCGGACACAATAGCTGCTCTAGTGGGTAGACTCTATGGCTTAAATCAATATCATGCGGGGGACGAACGAAAGAGTCTGGAAGGCTCTGTCATGTTTTTTCTTTCCTGCTATCTGATCGTTCATATCATACTATTGCTGGGAACCGACATCAGCCGTATCAATGTTGTGCTGATCGCCTTGTGGGTAGCCATTCTCGCCACGCTTTTCGAAGCGATTTCCATACGGGGCACTGACAATTTCTGGATTCCTATCGGTACTTGTTACCTGTTATGGAAGATGATTCCCAAAAGCACGGACGTGGTACTGACTGATTTAATCTTCCTTGCCGCAAGTGTGATCATTTCTTTTCTGGTGCTGTTGCCCAAGCGTAAACTGGACGTATCCGCCATCGCCGGAGTCGGGCTTCTTTTGTATGCATCGATGCGTTTGCCGGAGTCCTGGAATTGGGGAATTTCCGTGCTGACGGCAATGCTGCTTTTTAATTTTAGTGGTTTGATCCACGAAAACTATCTGGAACGGAGGTTTCAGATCCGGGCTGTGTTTTATTCTGTGGGTGCAGCGGCGATCTGGATTGTTGCAGGCAATTTGCTTTCAACACACTACGAATATATAAAAGTGTTTCCTTTTTTAACTACTCTGGGAGCCATGCTTTCCATCGGTTGGGGTTTTATTTATAATCAGGCGTGCCCGCAGAGTTCCTTGTCGTCGACTGCGTTGCAATATACGGGCTTGCGTACGCTATGGATGACTTTGCTTTTGTTCTTGCCTCAACTACTTTTTTATGAGCAGTTGCGCCAGTTAGTGCTGTTTATTTTTTATATGGCAAGTATTTTCTTTGCAGACCGTATCGCGAGTTGGTTTTTCTATCGCTATCCGAGTTGGACTCCCATTGGAAAGCTGCGTATTGCCTTTTGCGTCACGCTTATCATGTCTTGCCTGACGTTTTTAATTTCTATCTGGCCTTTATTGGAATTGCGGAGTTGATGTGCATATCGTCCTTATGGTTTCCCGTGTCACATATACACCAGGCAACTATAGCCAACTGGTGGAAGATTGCCTCAATATTCCGGGCTGCCGCATCACGGGGATATTGGTGTTCGATAATCGGAATTGGTCCGTACTGACACAGGGCCTGAAACTCATTGCCGCAGGGGCGGTGCGGTTAGGGGCGGCTATCATAGGCAACTGGCTTACGGCAGACCCCAAAATCCACATTGCAAGAAAATACCAGATTCCCCTTCACCGTACCACAAACCCTCATTCTGTAGCCTGCTTGCAATGGCTTCGTAATATGCAGCCCGATCTGCTTTTGCACGCACGCACGCGCTGCATTCTGAAACCGGAGTTATTGCAGATCCCACGCTTGGGAGCGGTTAATGTTCACCACGGGCTGCTGCCTGAGACTCGTGGGACAATGTGCGATTTGCGCCTTTTGCTTCAAGGGCGTCGGGCGGGTTTTTCTCTGCACCAGATGATTTCCGCCGTGGACAGGGGTGATTTGTTTTCAAGAATCGAGGTTGCTGACGCTACGGCGTGCGGCAAAAATTATTGGACTTACTTGCAACAATCCACGCGTTGCGAAGTTCAGGCTGTGCGGCTCTTTTTGGAACAGGTACGAGAAAGCGAAACTCTTCCTCCAGCTTTGCCCAAGTCCGATGCCCCCAGCTGTTGGTATAAAACGCCAAAATACGCAGAGTTCAAGGCATGGCGCCGGGAGGGATGGAAATTATGACATATCGGGTAAAGGAAGATTTCAGGATTGGTTATGCCCCTGGTTGCGATGTCCGTAACAATGTTACGGAGTTCCTGCGCGATTTGGCAAATCAGGATTCGCATCGCATTCTGCTCAGTTGGATGAACCCTGAAACCCAACGGCACGACCATATGGATGCCGCCACGCTTTGGACTTTAATCCGCAAAACAGCCAAGGGACTGGAAAATCTGGGCGTTCGCAAGGAGGATCGCCTTTTAGTGTTTTTGCCTATGGCCCCTCCGTTATATATAGCCATGTTCGCCCTGGAGCATCTGGGTGCAGTTCCCGTGTTTTTGGATGGCTGGGCGCGCCGCAATGAGCTGGGGGTAAGCGCGGAGATCGTGCTTCCCAAAGGGGTAATCAGCTTTTCCCAGGCTTTTGCGCTGATGGAGCAAACAGAAATTCTTCGTGATCTGCCTGTACGCATTGCATATGGAGCAGATGTTCCCGGCGCCGTGCGGCTGGAGTCCCTGATGCAGACCCTGGAGGAGCGCGAGACCGAACCCGTTGCCCAGGAAGATTCCGCACTCATTACTTTTACTACAGGAAGCTCTGGCCGCCCCAAAGGGGCAGACCGTACCCACCGTTTTCTGGCGGCTCAGCACTACGCGCTCAACCGCCATCTTTCCTACACGGTGCACGATGCTGATCTCCCGGTGTTTCCAATTTTTTCCCTTAACAACATTGCATCGGGTGTGCGCACGGTACTTCCGGCCATCAACTTGGCCCAGCCTGCGGAATCGGACGCAGAAACGCTTCTGGATCAGTTCCAAACTGAATTTGTTACTTGCGCCACGTTGTCGCCATGGCTTTTCCGTGAGATTGGAATGCATTGTAAACAGCGGGGCATTACCTTGGCGCATATACGGCGCCTGGTGACTGGCGGCGCCCCGGTTTCCCGTGATGAACTTCAGGCAATGCAGGATGTCGCGCCTGATGCGGAAATTTTTGTTTTATATGGTTCTACGGAAGTTGAGCCTATTGCGCACATTTCAGCCAAAGAAGTGCTGGCGTTTCCTTCTCGTTCGGCAAGCGACCCGGAATGGGTAGACGCAGGAGTCAATGTAGGGCGCATAGATTCAGGATTGCAGGCAAAATTCCTGAAAATTGAGGCGGTTGCAGCATCGTTATCGAAAGATTGCGACTGGGAACCCCTCGAAGTGCAGGCAGGAGAGGTGGGTGAACTGGTGGTTAGCGGAGAGCACGTTTGTCGTAGCTATTTCCGGGATGCCGAAGCAGTGCGACGCACGAAAATTATAGACGCTCATGGCAATGTGTGGCATCGAACCGGAGACCTTGGCTATCTGGATGCCACTGGCAGCCTTTGGCTGGTGGGACGCGTCCATAATGCCATTGTGCACGCTTCCGGCTATCAATACCCTGTGCGCGCCGAAATGGTACTGCGCAAACTGCCTTTCGTGGAAAAGGCAGCGTTTTTGGGCATGCCTCAAACTGGAGATTACGAGGCTTGCTGGTGCGTTCTGCAAGTAAAGCTTGGTGCGCCGGATGAAAAAATTTGTCAGAGCGAAGTCCAGCGCATTCTTTCTAAGAATGAAATCCTATACGACCGCATAGTATTTGTGCCGAAAATTCTTATGGATGCACGGCACCATTCCAAGGTGCAATACCATGAACTCCGGGAAATGCTCTTGCGGCAGGATAAAAACCATGCTGAGTAACTGGCGTATTTTCCAGCGCGAACGTTTCCCTTTGCATAACCATTTGCTATTAATTCTGGCGCTGCTTTTGGCGCATGTTGCTCTGGCCGGGTTTTCTGCAACTTGGGCTTGGTCATGGGTCACGCTTTTTTTCGTCCTGCTTTCATTCTTTTTTCGCATGCGCTTGTTTGATGAAATCAAGGACTACGCGGTGGACTGCGAAAAAAATCCATCTCGTCCACTGCCCCGGGGAGTCCTGGGAGTCCGTGATTTGCAGAGGGCGATTCTCATACTGTTCTGCTTTGAACTTGCGCTCACCGGCATCGCCAATCCTATTGCCCTGGTGATGCTGCTGCCTGCGCAGGGTTACTCTTTTCTTATGTACAGGGAATTTTTTATCGGAAAATTTCTCCGTCGGCATCTTACCACTTACGCAGTAAGCCATACCGTGGTGATGGTTCTGCTTTCCGCCTTGTGCAGCGTATGGTTGCTGGAGCGTTTCCCCTGGCAATTGGAAACCCGCAACTGGGTTTTTGCCATCGGCTGCTTTGGTATTTTCAATGTTTTTGAATTTGGACGCAAAACATTTGCTAAAACCGAAGAGCAACCCGGCATAGACAGTTATTCTACAATCTGGGGGCACAGTGGCGCGGTAATTCTGAATATGTCCCAGGGTTTGCTGGGTCTGGGAGCGATGGGTTGCGCCTATCCTTTCTACAGCTTTCAATGGCTGCTTGGGAGCGTGGTTCTCATTGTTCTGTTCATTGCAGGAATTGCCTATATCTTGATGAACACCACGGCTGCCGCAAAAATCTATCGTTCCATAAGCGGTGCCAGTATTTTGTTTATTCTCTGCGTGGGTATTCTATATGCTGTTTATTGACCACAAAACCTCGGAAAATTTCGTACGACTCTATGGTGGCGGAAAGACATGGCACCTTTGGCATATGGAACGTAAAGGGTTGCCTGTGCCTGCCTGGGTTGCGTTGGAGCCAGCGGCATTTACGGACTTTCTAAACTCTGGGGCTTGTGCCGCACAACTGGATGCGCTCATCGCTCAGGGCATGAACGGCACAAGCGTGGAAAAACAGATAGAAACGCTGTTCCTTGCCCAGCCTTTCCCTCCTGAGTTATTGGAGTGGATCCGCAAACTGCGCGCGCGCCTTGCGGCTGATGCCGTTTCCGTGCGCAGCAGCGGCATAGAGGAAGATTCGGCGCGGCATTCCTTTGCCGGGCAATTCAATACATATTTGAACGTGGTTGGAGAAAACGAACTGCGCGATGCGATTCTCCGTTGCTGGGCTTCGGCCTATACCGACCGCTCTTTCGAATACCGTCGCCAGGCGGGACTTGCACCTCAAAAGACCTCGCTGTGCGTCATCATCCAGGAAATGGTCCAGGCATCGTCCAGCGGCGTGCTTTTTACCTGCGACCCTGTTCTGAAAAATGCGGAACGTTACTTGCTGCATGCCGTTCCTGGCCTGGGAGAAGGCTATGTCTCCGGCGCCCTTGATCCTGATATCTGGGAGTTGGATCCCGCTTCCGGCAGCGTGTTGCACCAGGAAAAAGCCCCTGACAAAGAAGAACCCGCCATATTGCACCCGCAACAGGTACAGGTGCTCTGGTCTCTTGCCTGCCAAATCGATGCCATCTATCAAAAGCCTATGGACATCGAATGGGCCGCAGATCCTCAAGGCAAAATCTGGCTTTTACAGGCACGGCCTGTCACGACCGAAGTCGTTTCTTCCCGTGGTCGCCTGCACATTTGGGACAACTCTAACATTGTGGAGAGCTATGGCGGCTTAACACTCCCCCTGACCTTCACATTCGCACGCTATATGTACCACTATGTGTATGTGCAGTTCTGTGAAGTGATGGGAGTGCGGTACAAGGATATCCGTGCCATGGATCCCTGGCTATGCAATATGCTCGGCCTCATCAACGGGCGTGTCTATTACAATTTACTCAACTGGTATAAATTGACCAGTATCCTGCCAGGCTATAAACATAACCGTGCGTTCATGGAAACCATGATGGGTACCGCACACAGCCTGGAAAATGAAATTGCGGAGCGTATCCGCCCACCAGCATTTCACCAGAGTTTGCGCGGAAAATTCAACCGTATAGTGACTGGTTTACGTTTTCTGGGCTACCATTTTCGCATCCAGACTGTTGTAGATCGTTTTCTCGCGTATTTCCACAGAAATTATGCGTTATGGAACAATATGGATTTCCAGGATATGCCTGCGGAAGAAATCTTGCAGCATTATTATGAACTGGAACGGGTGATGCTTTGGCAATGGAAGGCGCCAATCATCAATGATTATCTTTGCATGGTGCACTTCGGCATTTTTCGTAAACTGGCATCAACATGGCTCGAACACCTCGGAGAAACATTCCCCAATGACCTGATGGCCGGTGACGGCAATCTGGAATCCGCAGAACCAACGCGCGAACTCATCCGCATGGCCTGTTTGGTTCATGCCACGCCTGGGCTGGAGAAACTTGTACTGGAGACTGCTCCGGAACGCGCCATGGAAACCTTGAGGCAATCCGCCTACGGCGAATTCCTGGAACATGTGAATCAGTATATTTATAAATACGGATTTCGTTGTATGTCGGAAATGAAACTGGAGCAAAAGGATTTGCACCAGGATTCCGCGCCTCTCTTTATATTTCTTGCCAACCTGCTGCGCAACGGACGCACCGACCTGGAGACCATCGAAGCGCACCAACACACAATCCGCGGCAATGCCGAAAAACGCATGCGGCAAAATCTCCACGGTATCAAACGGCTCGTGTTCCAGTTCAGCATGCACCATGCGCGAAAGGCCGTGCGCAACCGCGAAAATACCCGTTTTTGCCGAACCCGCGTGTATGGCATAGTCCGCCGTATGTTTTGGAACATGGGTACAGACTTGGCTAACCGGGGCGTTCTGGAACAAGACCGCGATGTGTTCTACCTGACCCTTGACGAATTGAAAGGGGCTTTGGAAGGCACGAATAGCATCCAGGATTTGAAAAGGCTGGTCAATTTGCGGCAAGACGAATATCTGCGCTACCAAACCCAGGAACCCGATCCTCGTTTCATGACGCGGGGTCCTGTTTACTGGAACAACCGCACTCAGGCTCCCTGCGAAACAGACATCCAGGACGGTTGCCTGCAGGGAAAAGGTTGCAGCGCCGGCAAAGTGGAAGGGATCGTCAAAGTTGTCCTGCAACCCGGCGACGATATGCGGTTGCAGGGGGAAATCCTTGTAACCCATCGTACCGATCCTGGTTGGATACCCCTTTATCCCTCCATCAGCGGCCTTCTTGTGGAACGCGGCGGGCTACTTAGCCATTCTGCCATTGTCGCCCGTGAAATGGGCGTCCCCACCATCGTAGGAATCGCTGGCCTTACCCAGCATCTGCGTAGCGGAATGCGCATCCGCATGGACGGAGAGCGGGGAACCGTGGAAATCGTAGAGCAGTGTGAAACCTGAACCCGTATTGTTCAGAAGCGACACTGGTTAGCGCCGGATTCGCCCGTGTATGTATACGGCGCGTTCCAGCGCCCAGGTTCAAGCGTGGCTGCGCAGGCTGGCATCCAGTTGCGCGAGGCGTTCGGGTGTGCCGACATCGACCCACCGGCCACGGTAGTGTTCGCCGCTGACACGGCCCATGTTCATTGCGGAGCGGAGCAACGGGGCGAGAGGGGCGGGTTTGCCTGCTTCGAGCGAGGCGAAAAGGGTAGGGTGGTAGGCGGCGATGCCTGAGAAGGTGAGGCATGTTTCCCCATTTGCACGCACGCGCCCACCATCGAGCGCGAAATCGCCTTGGGGGTGGTGAGCGGGGTTGTCGATCAAAAAAAGATGGGCAAGATCCCCTTCCGGGGAAAGGCGTGCGGCAATCTGGATCAGCGGCGCAAAATCCGCTTCGCAAAAAATATCGCCATTGACGACGATAAAAGACTTTTCCCCGAGAAACTGGATGGCCTGACGAATGCCGCCCGCAGTCTCCAATGCGCCCGGCGGTTCGGGCGACCAGTGGATGTGCACGCCAAGGGTGCTTCCGTCGCCGAGCGCCGCTTCGAGCATATGGCCGAGGTGGGCGTGGTTGATAACAAAATGGGCAATCCCGGCGGTCGCCAGACGTTCGATATGCCGGACGATCAGTGGTTTGCCGCCCACGGCGAGCAGCGGCTTGGGGCAATGGTCAGTGAGCGGGCGCATGCGCTCGCCCCGGCCTGCAGCGAGAATCATCGCTTTCATTTCATATCGGTATCACCTGTGCCGCCAGCCAGAAGAAGATTGCCGACAGCATCATTGATACGGGGAAAGTAAGTACCCAGGCGATGAGGATGGAACGGACGGTTGCACTGTGCAGGCCGCTGCGGTTGGCGACCATCGTACCCGCTACGCCGGAAGAAAGGACATGGGTCGTCGAGACCGGCAGGTGGTAAAGGTTGGCGACCCCGATGGCCAGGGCGGCGGTGATCTGGGCGCTCATGCCTTGCGCGTAGGTCATGCCCTGCTTGCCGATACGTTCGCCTACGGTGATGACCACGCGCCTCCAGCCCACGATAGTGCCAAGCCCGAGCGCCAGCGCGACGGCAACGATGACCCAGATCGGAGCATATTCGGTGGCGGCAGTGAGGTCTTTTCGCAGCCGGTTGAGATCGTCTTTTTCTGCTCTTTCGATTCCGCTGAATTTGCCGACCTGACGAGCCATGTCGTCGAGGCAGAGCAACTCGCGCCGAACCTGTACACGCCGCTCGGCATCCAGTTCGCTAAGGTTTTTGATGCCTTTCAGGTTTTGCAGCAGGCTTTGGATGGTTTCCGTGGTGTGCGCGGTTTCGCAGCGATAAAGTTGTGGCGTGGAAGAAGAGGTTTCTTTGAGGAGGGGAGGTTTGGGCTTGAGAATTTCGTCCAGGCGGGTTTGATGGCGTTCGTAAGTCCGTTGCATATGCATGGCAGCATCGCGCGTACGCTCGACCTGGTATGGGGTGGCATTCATGTTGACAACATACTGCGCGGGCACGAAACCGATCAACACCAGCATGATGAGACCAATGCCTTTCTGGCCGTCGTTGGATCCGTGCACAAAACTGACTGCCATGGCAGAGAGCACGAGCACGAGTCGGTTCCAGAACGGGGGTTTCTTGACTTTGCCGCCTTCGGTGCGGGTTTCCGGGGCGGAGTGCATTTTTGCGCCCGGACGCCAGCGTTTGAGGCATAGCAGAATGAACCCGCCGATGAAGAATCCCGCCAGCGGCGAAAAAATCAACGACATCACGATATCGATGGCTTTTTGCCAGTTGATGCCTTGCGCGACGGGAAATTCGTTGAGCAGGGCATTGGTCATGCCAACGCCCAGAATGGAGCCGATGAGCGTATGGGAACTGGAGGCAGGAATGCCGAAATACCAGGTGCCGAAATTCCAGGCGATGGCGGCAGCCAGGAGCGAAAACACCATCGCTGTCCCGCGTCCGGTGTTGACGTTGATGAGAAGTTCAACGGGCAGCAGATGCACGATGGCGTAGGCAACGCCCACGCCGCCGAGCAGCACGCCGAGAAAATTGAAGATGCCCGAAAGTATCACGGCGCGGTAGGGCGACATGGCCCGGGTGTAGATCACCGTGGCGACGGCGTTGGCCGTGTCGTGAAAGCCGTTGATGAATTCAAACGTAAGGACGAAAAAAAGGGCTAACGCGAGGCTAAAAGCGATCCAGGCATCTGGTATGCCGAAAAATTCGAGCATGATGGCGGCTTGTTGTCGTGGTTAGAAAGAGAAAAAGTGTTCGGTTGGAACGGGGTCGAGCTTGTCGAGCAGTTTGAGTAGAGGATGGAGGTTACGATAGCGTTCGCACACTTTGCGTAGGTAGCGCATTAACAGGGGCAGGCTGGAGAGATAGCCTTCCTTGCCATCACGGTGGCAGAGCCGGGCGAAAATGCCGACAATTTTTAGGTGGCGCTGTACGCCCATCCATTCGTAATCACGGTAAAAATCGGCGAAATCGGCCCGCACGGGCAGCCCCGACTTGCGCGCCATTTCCCAGTAACGCGCGAGCAGGTCGAGCGTGAAATCTTCTTCCCACTCGATATAGGCATCCTTGAAAAGCGAAACCAGGTCGTAAGTGAGAGGGCCGTAGACCGCGTCCTGGAAGTCGATGATCCCGGGGTTCGCGCCTTCTTCCTCAGGAATGACCATCAGGTTACGCGAGTGGTAGTCGCGGTGAACGAATACTTTCGGTTCGGCGAGGTTCATCGCGATGATTTTATCGAAGACATCCATTAGTGCGTTCTTGTTTTCATCGTCGAGTGTGATGCCTTTGTGGCGGGCAATATACCAATCCGGAAATAACATCAGTTCGCGCCGCAGCAATTCGTCGGAATACTCCGGTAGCACGCCTGGCCGGCTCGCAGCTTGGATGGCGAGCAGCGCACCGATGGCGTCGGCGTACAGATGCGCGCTCGCGTGCGGCGTACAGTCGGGCGCGCTCAGTCGGCCAAGGTAGGTGTCGTTACCGAGATCGGACATGAGCAAAAAACCCTGTTCCGGGTCTTCTGCCAGGATTTCGGGAACGTGAACGCCTGCTGCGCCGAACAGGCGGGCGATAGCGAGCCACGGACGGCAATCTTCCTGCTCGGGCGGGGCATCCATGACGATCAGGCTGGCGCGCCCTTTCGCGAGAGAAGGTGAGTTGCTTTCGGGAAAGGCGACCCGGAAATATTGTCGAAAACTGGCATCAGCCGAGGCAGAAGTAAGGTCGTGGCAAACGTCTGGCAGCGTTTGTCCCAGCCACTGTCTGAGTTGATTGATTCGGGGCAAAACGAATACTCCGCGATGGTTGTTCGTGTAATCGTGTAAAATTTGGCAATTCTATCAGGCGGTCGGTCACGGCTCCGAATTTTGTTTTAGTGAGGATCATTTTGCAGATTGGGGGACTGAAAACACGTATCCGGCTTATTCCACTGTTGTTGTGGTGTATGTCGGGTACATTGATCTCAGAGTCGATGCAGAATGCTTCTCCGGGTACGGTTTTCGAGCCTCCGGGAAAATCGTCGCAGCCAACGGATGGTCATGACGGCGTGAGCCGGGCTGTGGCTGCCGATATGCCCGGCAAGCATGAGAAAGTCTCTACAACGGACAATGCCGCTACGAGCGTGAACCGTGTTGAGCCGATGCAAAATGCTTTGCCGGCGGCAGTCGAACCCAAACCTGGGCCGTCGGAGCCGGATGCCCCAGCCCCGCAGGGTGAGACCCGTATTTCTGCACTGCGTGTCTATGGCACGCATGCAATCGATATGGTGGCCGAAGGCGATGTTGAATTGCAGCGCGATGCGCTCATATTGACTGCCGATCGCCTGGTTTACCGTGAGTCAATCGACGAAGCCCAGGCCGAAGGTAATGTCTGCCTGAGCCAAGCCGATGGCAGGTTCAAAATGTCAGGTTCTTCGGCTTCCCTGGTCGTAGGGGCACGTACTGGCGAGTTCGTCGAACCGGAATACGTGATGACCCGCATTCGCACACCGAGTGAAGGGGGTATGTCGCCAAGAAAGGTATCGGGTGGCGGCAGGGCGGATTTGCTTCGGATTGAAGGCGAGAATCAATACAGCGGTACGAACGCGACGTGGTCAACTTGTTCAGGTTCCAAGCCTGACTGGTATATCAAGGCGAGAGAACTCAAACTCGATTACGACCGCGAAATCGGCACTGTCCGGGGTAGTACGCTGGTGTTCAAGAACGTACCGATATTCTGGCTGCCCTGGGCGGAATTTCCGCTGGTCGGGCAGCGCCATTCAGGACTCCTGCCGCCTGCGATGGAATCCTCGACCAGGACGGGGTTTGGTTTCACCGTTCCCTATTACTGGAACATTGCGCCCAATTACGATCTCACACTGATTCCGCGCTACATGAGCCGACGCGGGATGCAGCTTGGGGCTGAGGCGCGCTACATGGGTGCGACCTATCACGGAACGGCCAGGGCCGAACACATGGTACGCGACACCCTCACCGGTGAAGGACGTACGCTCGGTTCCCTGCAGCATATCCAGTGGCTGACCCCCAGGCTGTATGGCTCGATCGATCTGAACATGGTGTCGGACGATCAGTATTTCGAGGATTTGAGCACGCGGATTTCCATGTCGTCCAAGGTCAATCTGCTACGCGAAGGGCGGCTGATGTACGTTGGAAGCGCCTGGTGGAATCTTTCGGCGCTGGCCCAGAGTTACCAGACGCTCTCTCCAGATGCTGCCAGTCCGATTAGCACACCGTACCGCCGTCTGCCGCAAATCGCTTTCAACGCGACCCGTCCCGGCGAGTTCAGCGGATTCGTAGGGACATCCGGACTGGATTTTGCCTGGAAGAGCGAATTCGTACGTTTCATCCACCCTGAAGATAACCGCCCCGACGCGTCGCGTTTCATGGCCTATCCACAGGTGTCACTACCCCTGCAATGGCCCGGTTTCTATCTCACGCCAAAGATAGGGCTGCATTACACCCGTTACAACGTCGACCGGGAACGGCACGTGTCGGAAATGCGCGATTCGATTAACCGCTACGTGCCGATTTTCTCAATCGATTCCGGGCTGAACTTCGAACGCGATACCCGTTTGTTTGGACACGATTACGTCCAGACCCTTGAACCGAGGGTTTATTACCTCAATACCCAGTATCGGCGACAGGATGACATCCCGCTGTTTGACACCAGCCACTATGACTTCGGCCTTGCGCAGCTTTTCAGCGAGAACCTTTATACTGGTGGGGATCGCATCGCCGACGCCAACCAGTTAACCACTGCCGTCACTTCGCGCCTGATCGATCCTGTTACAGGCATTGAAAACATGCGGGTGATACTGGGGCAGCGTTATTACTTCCAGGAACAGCGTGTCACCCTCAACTACCATGACGAATCTGGTCAATTGCATGAAATAGAGGCTCCTCGCACAAACAAGCGCACCGACGTGCTTGCCGGGTTCGGTACGCGGATAGGCAGGTACGGCTCGTTCGATTCACTGTGGCAATACAACCCGCGTGACAGCCGGACTGAACGCTATACCGCGATTCTGCGCTACAACCCGGGGCATACTCGTGCGTTCAATCTCGGTTATCGTTATGCGCGCAATATCCTGCGTGACGTGGACGTTTCCGGGCAATGGCCCTTGTTAGGCAGGTGGTATGGGGTCACCCGTCTGACCTACTCGCTCGAAGATGCAAAAATGACGGAAGCTATCGGCGGGCTTGAATACAATGGGGGTTGCTGGGTTTTGCGCATGGGGGCGCATCGCTACAGAACCCGCACGAGAACATCTAACAATGCCTATTTCCTGCAACTCGAACTCAACGACTTTACGAGCATTGGCCCTGGAGGAAACGTGGTCAACCTCATCAGACGCAGCGTGCCTGGCTATGGCAGGATCAACGAACCAAGTGGCGATCTGTACAAGGATTGAGGCGTATGAGCCTGGATGAAGGGCGAAAACGATATTCCAAAACTTTTCTTGGATGGATATGAACCGATTCTTCTTCAAAGCATTTTTCAGCGTCGTTTTAGCCTGTTCCGCAATGGCGCAGGCTGCTGTAACCGAAGTTGACCGCATTGTTGCCATTGTCAACTCTGAGTCCATAACTTCGTCGCAACTACGCGACCGCGTGGCTCGTGTCCGTCAGAACCTGCAAAAACAGGGAAAAGGGGAACAAATGCCGCCCATGGAAATGCTCGAACGGCAAATCCTTGAACAACTCGTCATGGAACGCGTGCAATTGCAACTGGCGCGTAATGCCTCGATTCTGGTCAACGATGACGTGCTTGATCGCGCGGTCAATCTCATCGCCAGCAACAATCGTTTCACTCTCGATCAGTTGCGTGATGCCGTTAAGAGCGACGGTATTACATGGGACAGATTTCGTGAAGAAGTGCGTACTGAAGTGACGCTCAACCGTCTGCGCGAAATCGAAGTGGACAATAAGGTGGCCGTCAGTGATGCCGAAGTTGCCAATTTCATCAGAAACCACCCTGAAGCCCTTTCTGGTACGGAATATCGTGTGGCCCACATCCTGTTGCGCATCCCAGAGAATTTGGATGAACAAAAAATGAAAGTCCTTCAGACACGTGCGGACAAAGTACTATCGCGTCTGCGTGCGGGTGAAAATTTTGCCAAGATTGCAGCGGACAGTTCGGATGCGCCCGACAACGTCAGGGGAGGGGAACTTGGCTGGCTCGACCGTGAACGCCTGCCCGGTTTTTACGCTGATGTTGTGGCTAACCTCAAGCCTGGAGAAACCTCTCCACCACTGCAAAGCTCTGCGGGGCTACACGTCATCAAACTGCTGGAAAAACGGGAAAACAACGTTGCCGCGCAAACGGTCGAACAGACCCATGCACGTCATATCCTGCTCAAGACATCCGAACTGCTTTCCGATATCGAAGCCCAGGCACGGCTCAATGCCCTGCGTGAACGCATTATCAATGGTGCTGATTTTGCCGAATTGGCCAAGGCCAGTTCGGCTGACCTTTCCGCTGCGCGCGGTGGCGACCTCGGCTGGCTGAATCCGGGCGATACCGTGCCAGAGTTTGAAAAACCCATGAACGAGCTTGCGCCAAATCAGGTCAGTGTGCCGATACGCTCGCCTTTTGGCTGGCATCTCATCCAGGTACTCGAACGCAGAAAGCAGAATATGGGCGAAGAGTTTCGCCGCAACATGGCACGATCCATCCTGCGAAATCGCAAGGCCGAAGAAGCCTATGAAGACTGGTTGCGCCAATTGCGCGACGAGGCTTATATCGAATACAAACTGGAAGAAGCGAATGAATGACGTCGACGAACCGTCCCTGCCTGTGTTGGCGATAACGAGCGGGGAACCTTCCGGAGTGGGACCCGAATTGTGCGCACGGCTGCCCGAAAGCAAATGGCCGGTGCACCTGGTGGTGATCGGTGATGCCGAACTGATCGAGGAGCGGCTGGAACGCGCGGGCCGCGCCCTGGTGGTGCGCCCTTGGCAGCCGGGAATGAGCCCCGAAGCCGGGGTATTCGACGTGCTCCATTGCCCGCTCGCCTGTCCGGCGCTTGCCGGCAAGCCCAACCCTGAAAACGCCGCCTACGTGCTGGGTATCCTCGACCGCGCATCGGAAGGCTGTGCGCAGGGCCTGTTCGATGCCATGGTGACGGCGCCGGTGCATAAAGGCGTGATTTGCGATGCTGGAGTGCCTTTTTCTGGCCATACCGAATACCTCGCTGCCAAAACACAAACACCGCAGGTCGTAATGATGCTGGTCGGCGGCGGCATGCGCGTGGCGCTGGCCACTACGCACCTGCCCCTGGCCGATGTTCCGAAGGTATTGACCCAGGATCGGCTCACGCGCACACTCGAAATTCTCCATCAAGGCCTCGTTACCGGTTTCGGCCTCCCCAAGCCGCGCATCCTGATAGCCGGTTTCAACCCCCATGCGGGAGAGGGCGGGCATATCGGACATGAAGAGATCGACATCATCATCCCGGTGCTCGAACGCTTACGCGCAAAGGGCATGAACCTCGTCGGGCCATTGCCTGCCGATACCCTGTTTACGCCGCATAAGCTACGGGAAGCCGATGCAGTGCTGGCGATGTACCACGACCAGGGTTTGCCGGTGCTCAAACACGCCAGCTTTGGCAGCGGAGTTAACGTCACGCTGGGCTTGCCCATCATCCGCACTTCGGTCGACCACGGTACTGCGTTCGATCTGGCCGGTTCTGGGAAAGCTGACCCCGGCAGCCTGTTCGCGGCGGTCGAACTGGCCGTCGGCATGGTGAAAGCCCGGCGGCGGCGGGCATGAATTCCGGTGCGCGCGCGGGCGGACACATCGCCCGCCGCCGCTTCGGGCAGAACTTCCTTACCGCTCCCGGTATCGTTTCCCGCATCGTCGAGGCCATCCAGCCCCGGCCGGGTGAGAATATCGTCGAAATCGGCCCCGGCCTCGGCGCGTTGACCTGGCCTTTGTGTGAGCGCCTTGGGCATTTGCACGTGATCGAAATCGACCGTGACCTCATCGCTCACCTGCGGGAACACTATGATCCTGGATGCTTGACGATCCACGAAGGCGATGCATTGAAATTTGATTTTGGCGCGCTGTGTGTGGGAAAAAAACCTTCGTTGCGTGTGGTGGGCAATTTGCCCTACAACATCTCGACCCCTCTGCTTTTTCATCTTGGCGGTTTTGCGTCCCGGCTTCGTGATGGGCATTTCATGCTGCAAAAGGAAGTCGTGATGCGCATGGTGGCAGTTCCAGGCACTGCCGAATACGGGCGCCTGTCGGTCATGCTGCAATACCGTTTCCAGATGGAACGGCTGTTCGATGTGCCCCCCGGCGCGTTTTGCCCCGCCCCCAAGGTAACATCGAGCATCGTGCGCATGACCCCGCTGCCTGCCGGGACGCATGCGATACACGATGAAACACGGTTTGCCCGCATCGTCGCCGCAGCCTTCGCGCAACGGCGCAAGACCCTGAGGAATACCCTGCGGGACTTTCTCGATGAAACCAACCTCAAAGCGCTCGGCTTCGACCCATGCCTACGCGGCGAACGGTTGTCGGTGGCAGATTTTGTAGTAATTGCAAATGCCTGTTGAATTTGCAGGGGCGAAAATTTTTTAGCCCAGAATCGTCCAGATCCTGAGATTATGTAGTACAATAGATTATTCTTAAAGAATATTCATAACCAATGACAGCAAAACCTTTCTACTACGCCAGCAACGACGCGATGTTCAAGAGGATTTTCGGGGACGAACGGGACACCGGGTCTCTGGTCGCTTTCCTGCAAGCCGTGCTCGACCTGCCCCCTGAAGACTACGCTGAAGTGAGTTTCATCAACCCATCGCTTGCCCGCGAGCGCCCCGAAGGCAAGCAGGGCATCCTTGATGTCAGGGTCAGGAGC
>WREK01000031.1 GCA_009779355.1 Betaproteobacteria bacterium
CAACGCGCCGGTAAGGTTGATCCGCTGGACTTCGCCGCCGGAGAGCGTGCGCGACTGACGATCCAGGGTCAGGTAGCCGAGGCCGACATCGGCGAGGTAATCGAGCCGGCAGCGGATTTCATCAAGCACCAGCGAGCCGGCCTCATCGGATAGCGCGGGCAGCGCCAGCCCGGAGAACCGTTCGCGCAGTTTCGATACCGGCAATGCCATCAGTTCGTGAATTGCCAGTCCGTCCGTGCCGTCCAGCGGCAACCGCCACAACAGGGCATCTGGTTTGAGGCGTGCGCCGTGGCAGGCAGGGCATTCGGTGTAACTGCGGTAGCGCGACAGCAGCACGCGGATGTGCATCTTGTAGGACTTGCTTTCCAGCCAGTCGAAAAAATGCCGTACCCCATACCAGCGGCTTGGCCAGGAAGAAGCCCAGTTTTTCCATTTCTCGTCGCCTTCGAGTACCCAGCGGCGGTGTTCGGGCAGCAGGTCGCGGAATGGCGCGTCGGTTTTGATGCCGTATTTTGGCGCCATGCGCATCATGTCGTCCTGGCACTCGCGGAAGCTTTGCGTCTGCCAGGGTTTGACCGCGCCTTCGGCCAGCGTTTTGGATTCATCGGGCACGACAAGGCTGAAATCCACCCCGATCACCCGTCCGAAGCCACGGCAGGTTTCACACGCGCCGATGGGAGAGTTGAACGAGAAAAGGCCCGGTGTCGGGTCACTGTAGCCGATGTTGCATTCGGCACAGTGTAACCCGGTGGAATAGCGCCACACCTCGCCACTGTCGCCCTCCCCGGCAAAGACCGTGAGGCGGCCTTGACCATGTTGCAGGGCGGCTTCCAGTGCCTCGGCAACGCGGCCCGGATCGGCGGCAGCCAGCCGGAAACGATCCTGCACCACTTGCAGCACGTCCCCATCCGAACCCGTCCCGCGCGCGTGGACGCGGGTGTAGCCCTGGGCGGCAAGCAGCGCGGTCACCTCTTCTGCGGTGAAATTTCCGGGTATGGTCATGGGAAAGCAGATTGCCAGCCGGGGGTCGCCTGCCGCGCGCCCGGCAAGGCTAGCGGCGATGCTTACCGGGGTATCACGCCATACCGGCCTGCCGCAACCCCGACAATGCAAATGAGCGGCGCGGGCATAGAGCAGCTTGAAGTAGTCGGCCAGCTCGGTCATCGTTCCCACGGTGGAACGCGAGGTACGCACCTGCCCAGACTGGTCGATGGCAATGGCAGGCGGCACGCCTTCGATGCGCCCAACGCGGGGTTTGTCCATGCGCTCCAGGAACTGCCGCGCGTAGGGGGAAAAGGTTTCGACATACCGCCGCTGCCCCTCGGCATAGAGGGTATCGAACACCAGCGAGGATTTCCCGGAACCGGACACGCCGGTAACGACCAGAAGGCGGTTCAGGGGTAAGTCCAGCGACAGGTTGCGCAGGTTGTTCTGGCACGCGCCGTGGATGCAGATGTGGGTGGCGCGGGGGGTGTCGTCGGACATGGCGGGCCAAACAGGAGCCTTTCGGCTCCCGGAGAACACGGGTCTGTCCAGCTTAACCCAGACTTACTTCACGCGGTTGCGATACTCGTCGGTGCGGGTGTCGATTTCGATTTTGTCGCCGATTTCGACGAAGGCGGGAACCTGCAATTCAAAGCCGGTGCTGATCCGCGCCGGTTTCATGACTTTGCCGGAAGTGTCGCCCTTGACCGCCGGTTCGGTATAAGTGACTTCGCGCACGACGCTATTGGGCAGTTCTACCGAAATGGCCTTGCCGTTGTAGAACACTACTTCGCAGGTCAGCCCGTCTTCGAGGTACTTGAGGGCATCGGTCATATTTTCCGTTTCGACCTCGTACTGGTTGTATTCGGCATCCATGAACACGTACATCGGATCGGCAAAGTAGGAGTAGCTCACTTCCTTACGGTCGAGGACGACGATCTCGAACTTGTCGTCGGCTTTGTACACCGATTCCGTCGGTGTGCCGGTGAGCAGGTTCTTGAGTTTCATTTTCACGACAGCAGCATTGCGGCCGGATTTGTTGTATTCGGTTTTCTGCACGATCAGCGGGTCATTGCCAACCATGATGACGTTACCAGAGCGAAGTTCTTGTGCGGTTTTCATGCTGCGTGTCCTTGACCGAACCGGTTGCCCAATTCGTCAAAATTTTAATAGAAAAATTTAAAGAGGCGGGATTTTATCCTAGTTTGTCGACAAACTGCCAAAGTGTTGTGACAAGGTTTTCCCGTGTGGCCAGAGTGGCACACCAACTCTGTGCGTGGCTTTCCAGCTCAGGCAAGGCGCGTGCAAAGGCAGGCCAGTACTTTGCCGTGTCTCCACGCCCGTTCCAAGCCCGCCAGAACGCGGTGAGCGCATCGGCGGCGGCTTCCTGCAAACCGGCGCAATACAGCGCAAGAAAGGCATCGAGCTTGACGAAGTGCGCGTCGTCCTTTTGTGGGTAGATGTTCCATACGAAAGGCCGCGCCGCCCATTGCGCGCGCGCAAAAGAATCTTCGCCTCGCACCAGGTTGAGGTCACAATGCCACAACAGCGCGTCATAGCCGTCCTGATCCGTAAACGGCAAAGAAGCGACATGTAACGCACCACGTTGCATCTCCTCACCGACCGGCAAGTTTGCCCCAAGCGCTGCTTCTACCTTGGCCAGCGAGCGCCCTTCGGGCACCAATAGCAGTACGGGGCGCCCTTCTTTTTCCCAACGGTGCAGTAACTCTGCAAGCCCAAAAGGCTCATAGCCGAAAAGTGACACCACCAGGGCATCTTCACGAAGCGGCCCTTTCAGGAATGAGCGCAGCCAATCGGCACGGCTCTGTGTTCTCAATAGCCGGTCGCGCCGATCCAGAAGCCCTCTCTCCAAAATTAAACCGCCTGTACCTTCCGTAAATCCCGGAAAAATAAAGGTTTTCACAAGCGGCAATTCAGGATGCGGCGAGGACAGTTTGTGACACCCAGCCACCCAGCCCTCTGCGGACAGGTATTCGAGATTGATCCATATCGGCGGCCTTTCCTTTGCCGCCATTACGTACCCTTCCGGCAGGTTACAGCCGAACGCTTCAATCACCACATCGGCAGGCCCTTCCACCGGGAAGGGATCCGTCCAGCGCCGCAACTCGACCCCGGCAACCCGCACCCCATCACGGGTTGCCAGAGGACATAGTTTGAAGAGGGCTTTCCAGTCATCGACCCAAAGCCGGACGTTGACCCCATATTCAGCCGCCAGCGCACGCGCAAGCCGCCAGCACACACCCGCATCCCCGTAGTTATCGACGACCCGGCAAAAAATTTCCCATCCAGGTTGAACGGCAGGCATGGGCTTCATCAAAAACAACCCACGGTTAGAAACCTCCCCTTTTGGGGGATAATCTCGCTTGGGAGAGGCGTAACCTCTTTCAAGCGCTTTTGTCGCCCGGGCACGGGCGTGGATTGAAACATCTGTATAACTCAGTGAACGGACGGAAGAAACGATGTGGATAACAGGTTTTTTCCGCCGAAGTGTAAAAAAGACTGACATTTCCCACACACCGGTCAAGGACGCTTATCAACAGGTTTTCAAGGCTCAAAAACAGCATGAAAACAATGGGGGTAAGGTTTGTCCACAGAAAGGTGCTGGTTGTATACATAGATTTCTTTTTATATATTAATAAATATTAAAAAACAAAAAGGTGGAGTTAAAAGTTGTATTTACTTTATAAGGCTATTACCACGTGTAGTGAGATGACTTCGGAAAGTTGGGTTGACCGTTGTAGGGGCGAATAATTATTCGCTCCTACGGGAGGTTGGTTCGCTCGCACGCTTATGGGGAAGCGGAGTTATAGGTTGGGGTGCGCGAAGCAAACCCCAACGTGCAGGGGCAAAGGGATGACGGCAACAGATGCAAAAATTTAAATCGAAAACGCCCTGATGTGCGCTTTCAGAGCAGTTTTTCCATAATATAATCATCCATCATAAAACCATTTCCGATGTCGGTAATGGTTTTGTCGCGTACATGGAAACCATAGCGCATGTAGGCGTGGATGGCCTGTCCGTTCTTTTTGTTGACGGCCAGGATTATGGAGGGGAAGCCTTGTTCATGGGCAAGCGAGGCGGCATGGCCGACCAATGCCGCGCCAATGCCTTTGCGCTGCATGTCCGGGTGGACATAGAGCTTGTCGAGTTTGAATTCACCCTTGTAAATTTCGCAGGCGGCGAATCCGGCGAGTGCACCGTCCAGGCAAGCCTGGTGCAGCCATTTCTGTGGATCCTGGGTATCGATGCGCAGGCGCTCGTGGTCATAGCGCTGCGCCAACATGTATTCGATTTGCTCGGGTGAAATGATCTCAATATAGGCATCGCGCCATGTCGCCCTGGCAAGGCGGGCAATGGCGGGAACATCGTCCGGCACGATGGGGTAAATGTCGATGGGCACGATAACCGATGCGTGCGGCACTGCCCGGCGGGCACTCCTCAACACATATTTTACGGACGCCGTTTGTGAGCCTTATTTGGCCGGGCGTGCAAGTGCGAGGTTGCCGTACTTCTGGCGGAAACGTTCGACGCGGCCCGCGGTGTCGACGATCTTCTGCTTGCCGGTATAGAACGGGTGGCAGGAAGAGCACACTTCGACATGCATTGTGGGCTTGCTGAGCGTTGAGCGGGTTACCAACGTATTGCCGCAGGAGCAGGTGATGGTAACTTCCTTGTACTTGGGATGAATATCTGCTTTCATACTTGAATCCTGGCTTGGCCTCCGACGTGAACCTACATGAAATTGTGGGCACATGTCCGGCTAACTATAAACCTCTTATTATCCTAAAACAGGCGCTTTCTGGCAACAAGAAAACGAAGAAACCGTGAGCTATGCCAATTCACGCATTCCGGTAAGTGCCCAGCAGGGCATACACGAACATCTGGCGGAGCGGGTGCACACGCATCTTGCCAAACCGTTCTGTAAGCCGGTTGCCGATGTCAACCGTACGGCCCGTGATCATGCGTTGGCCGGATGGGATGGCCGTGCATCTTTGATCCTTGATGCCGGTTGTGGGGTGGGGCACAGCACGATTGAACTGGCGCGAGCGTTTCCTGACCATTGGGTGATCGGTGTCGATCAGTCGGAAGAGCGCCTGCAACGGCGGAAACCGTATCCCGAAGCATTGATGCCGGCGAACATGGTCTTCGTGCGCGCCAACCTGGTCGATTTTTGGCGCCTGCTTGCTGATGACGGCTTGCAATTGGCGCAGCACTACATTCTTTATCCAAACCCCTGGCCGAAAATCGGTCATTCAGGACGGCGCTGGCACGCGCATCCGGTGTTTCCGTTCATTCTTCGCCTCGGCGGCGTGCTCGAATGCCGTAGCAACTGGGCGGTTTATGTGGCCGAGTTCGCGCTGGCCCTGGAATTGGCGCACGGTTACCCGGTGGCGTGGGAAACGTTCGAGGCTATGCGTCCCCTGACGCCGTTCGAACGCAAATACCGCGATTCGGGACAGCTTCTATATCGTTTGCGTGTCGATCTCGGTGCGGTACCCTGAGAAAAGCGGGGATGAAGGATCGGGGGTTGAACAGGTAATTTAAGGGAGCGCTGAACAATTCCTGAGCGTTCTGGCATCGTAGGTGCGGGTTTCAAACCCGCCCAAAACATAGCCTGATACATGGTCTGCAAGCCGACGAACGGACATGGACGTGTTTGAAACCCGCACCTACGATGCCTGGATGGAATAAATCAGTGTTTCCTTGAAGCGAGGCCGTTGATGTCTGAACCGACCACATTCGTCCTGCGGGCAGTCATGTTGTCTCCTATGCATATCGGCATCGTTGCTCCCTGTGATTTCTTTGATGGGAACGGGAACCTGTTGCTGTGCGAAGGTGCGCTGATCAGTGAAAACATCCATAAAAAATTGTACAACCGCCGCTTGTTCTGCAATGCCCAACAGGCTACGGCAATCCTGACCGACGATCCTTTGCATGCGTTGGCCGTTGTCAGCAAGAAACTCTCCGTGGCCGATGCGGAACTGAGCGTAAATGGCAGTTTCGACGTCGAAGCATGTGAGGGTCTCGCTAAATCTGTTTATTCAAACTGGCAATTCGATCCCGATGCCTGTATCGGTTTCATGCGCGTGGCCAGCCCCGGCACGCCAAGCGCATGTCAGGCAATTCTGGCAGCGCTGTTCGTTGCCGAATTAGGGGTCGCACACGCATTTACCCGCCATGAAGTTATCGACCTGATCGGTTCGGCACTGACGATGAACCTGGGAAGCATGGCGTTGCACGACAAAATGGCGGAATTTGCGGGGATATTGCCCCGTTCGTTCCAGCCGCTTGTTATGAAGCATCCGAATCAGGCAGCCGAAATCCTGCTTGACATAGGCGCTCCCGAAACCTGGTCGCGTGCGGTGCTGCAACATCATGAGAACCTGAACGGCAGCGGCTATCCCAATGGACTTTCAAGGAGCAATATCATCCTGGAAGCGCGGATGTTACGGCTGGTCGACATTTTCGCTGCCCGTCAACGCGTGCGCCGGGGACGCGGACCCCTGCATTGGAGCATGTCCCGTGCGCGCAACCTGCCCGGATTGACCGAGCATATTTTCAGGGCTGACCTCGATTTGCTTGACACCAGTCTGGTGCGCCTCTTGATGGGACGGCTTGGCCTGTTCCCGCCGGGTAGCATCGTGCGCCTGTCCAACGGCGAAATGGCTATCGTCAGCCGCCGCGCCCGCGACTTCGTGCATGCCGGAACGCGCACTCCGCGTGAAGTCTGGTCGTTCCTCGATGTCAACGGGAAACCTCATCCTGCTCCGTGCGTCCGCCGCATCAATCGCGTGGGGTTACGCGATTTTCGCATCCTTGCTTACGCCCAGGACGACCTGCCCCATCTGCCGCCCTACGATTGGCCCATCGTCTGGGGCTACGAAAGTCAGGTGCAATAACAAAATTGTTGTTCTTCCATCTATATTGGTTGCGGCCACTGCGCGCCAAATAACGCTACATGGCAGATGTAGCACAAATAAATAAATGGCAAGCCGTGAAATGATGGCGCGAAACGAGATAGTCATCGACAGAAAATATTGCCGGGCGAGTAATTGAAAATCATTCGTTTGGAGGTCATATGCTATCCGCGATACGACGTCTCTCTTTGGTTCAGCAAACCTTACTCGGGGTCGTTCTGATTTGTGTTTTTGCTGCAACAGGACTCTCCATTGCCCTGTCTTCCTACACACATGATGTGGCGATCAAGGAAAGCCAGAGCACATTGAGTACCCAGACCAACTTGATCATTCGCACCCTCGAATATGCCGAGGAAACCATGAAACAGTCCGCTTTGGAGGCACTGGAACGGTTCGAAAAAGAATTGCCGCCGCCCCGCCTGACAGGGACAACCGTAAATATCGGTGGCGTGGCGCGACCGGAACTGATGTTTGGCGACCACATCCGCGGGACAAACAATCAGGATTATCTGCTCGCCTATAAAAAAACACACCCAATGAACGATGCTGCTTTCCTGTTGCAGGATGGAGGAAAAATGTATCGCGCCTCAACGCTGCTCAAAGGCAGTAATGGCCAGTACCGTGACGGTGAACATGCTTCCGATGACTATGTGAAAACGCTGCTGGACGGGAAAACCCATACCGGCACCGTGCAACGCTCCGGAAAAGTATATACGCTTGCGGCTAAACCGCTCAAGGATCCACAAGGGCGGGTAATTGGCGCACTTTCTATGCGTATTGATATCAGCAGCAGCATCGACCTGTTACGGGAAAAGCTGGGTTCGATCATCATCGGCAAGTCGGGATATCCGTATATCATCCAAGAGCCTTCCGGGGACAACAAGGAAGCACGTTTCGTCATGCACCCGACGATGCAGGACAAACCGGTTGATGCAGTCGACGAAATATCGCGATCGATTATCGGCACGATTATAGAAAAGAAGAATGGTTTCCTTTCTTATGCCTGGGTCGATCCGAATGGAAGGTCGCATCAGAAAATCGCGTTATTCGACGAAATTCCGGCGCTCAATTGGATCATCGTTGCTTCTGTCTCGGAAGAAGAGTTCACCGCCCCGTTTGACAAGATCCGCCACCTGTTCCTGATCGGCCTCGCAAGTACGGTTGTGCTTCTTGTTATATGCCTGGCGCTGCTTATTCGTGCGCAACTACGCCCGCTTGACCGCGTCGTACAGGGGTTGGTTCAGATGGGACAAGGGAACCTGGCCTACCATGTGGAAGCCTGCGACGATTCGCGCAACGAAATCGACATCCTGGCCAAGTGTGTCAATGAAACGCAGGGCGCAATCAAGACCCTGGTCAGCACCATACGCAATTCGGCAGACAAGGTTGCTAATTCGGCCTCCGATGTTTCCGGGTCGATGCAGCAATTGTCTGTCGGCATCGAGGGCCTTTCCACGTCTTCTTCCGAAATCAGCGGTAACGTCGAGGAGCTGTCTACCTCGATCGACCACATCGCTGAGGCGGCGGACACCGCACATGGCCGTGTCGAAGACGCCGTAACCAAAGTCGAGCGTGGGAAGCAGGTTGTACATGGTGTGATCGATTCGATTCAGGTAATCGAAAACCGGGTGCAATCCTCGCTCACCGAAGTCGAAACGCTAAGCGCTCATTCACACAAGATCGAAGAAGTGGTTGCCACGATCGGCGCAATTGCCGGACAAACTAATCTTCTTGCGCTCAATGCTGCAATCGAAGCCGCACGTGCCGGCGAAACTGGGCGCGGTTTCGCGGTTGTTGCGGACGAAGTGCGTAAGCTTGCCGAACAGTCAGCGCGTTCGGCCAACGAAATCGACGAAATCCTCAGCCACGTCACATCCGGCGTTGTCGCCGTTCAGGCTTCGATTAGCGAAGTCGTCGATGAAACCCGGAAAAGCACGGAATTTTCCGATACCGCAGGTAGCGCCCTGGAAGAAATCGAAAACATTACCCACAACATCGCCGACGCAGTCACTTCCATCGCCGATATAACGCGGCGACAGGCTACGGCAGCGCAGGCAATAACGCAGCAGATAACCACCTCGGCGCGAACGACCGAAGAAACCGATCGCGTCACCCACGATGTGTCACAACATGCGGTTGACCTGAAGACAGAAGCGGAAAAGCTAGCCCACGAAGCGGGGCGTTTCGTTATTCGTTGAGCGGATTTGGGGGCGGGCCGTCAGAAGCATTTTCCTCGTCCCCATCCTCGTCCTCGTCCCCATCATCATCCCCATCCTCGTCCTCGTCCTCATCCCCATCCCCATCCTCATCTTCTTCATCCCCGTTCTCGTCGGCGGGTTCAGCAGGTGCGCTTTTCCTGGAAGAGGGGGGTTGGAGGGGAACATCAAGGAGATCGGTCTCCACTTCCTGTGAGGACGGCACCGATCCGGCTGCCTGTGCCGCAATTGCTGCGGCGGCCATCCTGCGCTTGCGCCAGCGCCAGAAGTAGAGCACGTAACCGGAGAGGGCATAGCAGACGAACAACACGAAGAAAACGCCCGGCGGATACAGCGCGCCAAGGGAGAACGCCAGCGCCAGCGCGATAACGGAGATGAAAGGCACGCTCTTGCGCAGGTTGATGTTCTTGCCGCTCCAGAACGGAAAATTGCTGACCATCGAAATGCCGCTGACGAATGTGAACAGGCAGGCCACGGATTTCAGCCAGGTATCCTCATTGGGAGAGAGACCGTTGTCGATACTGACCCACACCATCCCGGCAATCAGCGCTGCAGCCGCAGGGCTGGGCAAGCCCTGAAAAAAACGCTTGTCGACGATGCCCACGTTTGTATTAAAACGGGCCAACCGCAGCGCTGTGCCGGAGCAGTAAATGAAGGAAACGATCCAGCCAAGTTTGCCCAGGCTCATGAGTGCCCATTCATAGGCCAACAGCGCAGGCGCAACCCCGAAGCTCACCATGTCGGAAAGGGAATCGTATTGAACGCCGAACTCGCTCTGCGTACCAGTCAACCGCGCGACGCGACCGTCAAGGCCATCAAACAGCATTGCCACAAAAATAGCGATAGCCGCCGTTTCGAAATTCTGATTCATCGCCTGAACGATGGCGAAGTAGCCGCAGAAAAGTGCCGCGGTCGTAAGGAGATTGGGCAGGATGTATATGCCGCGGCGGCGAGCGGACGAAGGAGAAGGGAGATTCATATCGAAAGCGGGCGGCAGCATCCAGGATAGACACGGACGGTAATTCTAGCGCATTGCGCCGGTTGGGAAGGGTATTCCTCCCGGATAGCGTTGTTTTTGGCGGGAAACACGGGGAATCCTCGGCCAGGAGACCAGGGTAGCTCAAACAGTATGCCCGATAGCTTGTCCGGTGTCAGTGAATGAGATGCTCGCCATGTTCGTAAAGCTCGTCATCTTCATCTGGATCTTCACCGTGAATGTGACCATGGGCGAGTTCTTCTTCTGTTGCGGCGCGCACTGCGGCCACGATCATATCGAAAATCAGCGCTATGCCGGCAAGCGGATGATTGCCATCGACCACAATCTTGCCATCGGCGATATCCGTGATCCGATAAAGAATCTCACCGGCATCACTGACACGCTCGAAAGCCATGCCGACTGCGGCATCCTCCGGGAACATCTCGGCATCTTCGACTGCTACCAGTTTATCGTCGTAATCGCCGAAGGCTTCCTCCGGCAGCAACTTGATTCTGAGTTTTTCGCCGACTTTCTTGCCGTGCAGGGCTTCTTCCAGTTTAGGGAAAATGCCGTCATAGCCGCCATGCAAATAGACAAGAGGCCGGCTGCCATTATCGATCACAGCTCCGTCGGGATCTGTCACTGTGTAATCAAGCGTAACGACACAATTTTTAACGATTTCGTTTTGCATGGCGGAATGTTCATCCTTTAGTAAATGTTTGAACACAGCACAGTCCGATCCTCAACTCCAGGGCGAAATGTGCAATCAGTTTATCCCCCGTTATCAGCAACTACTCGTTACTCGTAACGCACGGCCACGATTTCTACTTCCCGCAAGCCCGACGGACTCATGAAACGCACCACGTCGCCTTCGTACGCTTTGAGCAGCGCGCGGGCGAGCGGTGAAATCCAACTGATCCTGCCGGCGGAAGCATCAGCTTCGTCTATACCGACGATCTGCCAGATCTGCCCGGCAGCATCGCCATCGTTTGTATCACGGATCGTCACCGTTGCGCCGAAAAAAATCTGGTCGCTTTTTTGACGCGCACTCGGGTCGATAATTTCGGCCTCATCAATGCGTTTCGTCAAAAAACGAACACGGCGGTCGATTTCGCGCAGGCGTTTTTTGCCGTAGATGTAATCGCCATTTTCCGAACGGTCGCCGTTACTGGCGGCCCAGGCCACGGTTTCCACGATTTTTGGGCGCTCGACGCGTAAAAGCGCGTCAAGCTCGACGCGCAGAGTCTGATAGCCGCGCGGCGTCATGTAGTTCTTACTGTTCGGGGGCAATCGTAGTGAGGGCGGGAGCGATTCTTCATCGTTGTCGTTCCCGGTTTCCTTGAGGAAAACTTTGTTCATGGTCTGTTTCATAGAGAACAGGAGAAAACGCTGTATTGCCCCGGTTTTCCGGCCGGAGATTTCACAACGGTTGAAGGGGGCATCCAGGGGCATTCGGGCTATCATTGCTACCTGTTTTGCTTCATCCGCCGCTCATTATGGGCGAGAATCAAAGCTTGACACATGTTCTCGGGCAATCATAAACGCTTCTTTACAAGGTTGCGATTGTTTTCCCGGCTACAGACACATACCATAGCGTTCAGGAGAAATGTCCGTTGATGCGGCAGAGGTCATAAATGAACGACGATATATTTGATACGGCGGCAACCCTGCGAGAGCGTCTTGTCCGCCTGCATGATGAACACCATGATCTGGATGAGGCCATCGCACGCTTGGACGACACATCCAACAGAGATGAATTGCTTGTCCGACGAATGAAAAAACGCAAACTTGCCCTTAAAGACCGCATCACTGCACTCGAACGCTTGCTAGAACCTGACGATCTGGCCTGAAAGCCGATCCGGGCGGATAGGGAAGCGGGCCGAGCCATGAGTGATTCAGCACGCGTGGAGGCACGTCTGCTCGAAGTCGAGGGACTTACGGTAACGATACACGGCGCGCAACGCACCGTGCGCCCGGTCGAGGGCGTCGGGCTATCAATCGAAGCGGGGGAGACGTTTGCGCTGCTCGGTGAATCGGGTTGCGGCAAATCGATGGCAGCGCTTGCCATTGCGCGCCTGTTGCCCGAAGCGGCAACGATTGCCGGCGGGCGGGTCAGCCTGAGTGGCGAAGAATTGTTGGCCTTGCCCGAATCGCACATGCGACGGGTACGCGGCGGTCGGATCGGCATGATCTTTCAGGAACCTGCAACCAGCCTCAACCCGGTGATGACGATAGGGGCGCAGATTGGCGAAGTCCTGGCGCTGCATCGCAGCCTCAGGGGTGAAACGGCCAGGATCGAGACGCGCCGCCTGCTCGAAGAAGTGGGTATTCCCGCTGCGCAGGAGCGGCTCGATGACTATCCATTCCAATTTTCGGGTGGAATGAAGCAGCGGGTGATGATTGCGATGGCGCTGGCCGGCGAACCCGAACTGCTGATTGCCGACGAACCCACGACGGCGCTCGATGTCACCATCCAGGCGCAGGTGCTGGATTTGCTCGCCCGCCTCCAGGCCGAACGCGGCATGGCGATGTTGCTGATTACGCATGATCTTGGTGTGGTGGCGCGCATGGCGCATCGCGTCGGCCTGCTCTATGCTGGGGAATTGATCGAAACGGGGTCACGGGAAGATTTTTTCGCCGCGCCGCTGCATCCTTACGCGCAACGGCTCTTTGCCGCCCTGCCGGACAGCTCGGCACGCGGCAGGATGCTCGATGCCCTGCCAGGGGGCGTGCCTTTGCTCGACCAGGGTTTTACGGGTTGCCGTTTCGCGTCCCGCTGCCCGCGCGTGTTTGAACGCTGCCGGAGCGATACGCCCAATTGGCGCGTGGTGAAGGGGCGTAGCGTGCGCTGCCATCTCTATGGGGACGGTGACGAGGCGCCCCTGCGAAAGCAGATTGCTGGCGGGACGGCGGATACAACGATCTCTTCCACCCCTGCTTCGCGTTTGCCGGTGCTCGAAGTCAGCAGGCTGGCCGTACATTTCCCGGTGAAAAAAGGGCTGTTGCAGCGCACGGTGGGATGGGTGCGGGCCGTGGACGGTGTCAGCCTGTGCCTGGAGGCGGGGCGAACGCTTGCGCTGGTGGGTGAGTCCGGTTGCGGAAAAACGACAGTCGGACGAGCCATCCTGCAACTGATGCCACCGACACAAGGGGAGATGACGTTCGACGGTGCGCCACTGCGCTTCCACGACCGTGCGGCAGTGCGCGGCATGCGGCGCGCGGTGCAGATGGTATTCCAGGATCCGTTCGCATCGCTCAACCCGAGGTTTTGCATCGGCGACATTCTCGAAGAAGGCATGGTGAGCTTGAACGTTGGCGGCTGCGCGCAGGAGCGGCAGCATGTTGTGGATGAACTACTCAAGCGGGTCGGCCTGCTGCCGGAAATGCGCTGGCGCTATCCGCACGAATTTTCCGGCGGGCAGCGCCAGCGAATCGCCATTGCGCGCGCGCTGGCGGTTTCCCCCAGGGTCATCGTCTGTGACGAACCCACGAGCGCGCTCGATGTTTCTGTGCAGGCGCAGTTACTCAATCTGATGTGTGAGCTGCAACGGGAGCGGGGATTGGCCTACCTGTTCATTACGCATAACTTGGCGGTCGTGCGCTATATGGCCGATGAAGTGGCAGTGATGTATCTGGGCCGCATCGTTGAGCAAGGCCCGGCGGCGCGGGTGCTGGAAGCGCCTGCTCATCCCTATACCCGGATGCTCCTGGCTGCCGTACCCCGTGTCGATGCTGGGGCAGGCACAGGCGCGGTGAAAGAAAAACCCGGCGTAGTGGCGGAGCCGCCGTCACCGTTATCGCCGCCAGCGGGGTGTCATTTCCACCCGCGCTGCACACGCGCCGATGACACTTGCCGCACAATATTTCCGGTTGCGCGGGAATTCGGTCACGGGCATGCCGTGCGCTGTCACTTGGCGACAGCCTGATCTTAGGGCTATTGTCTGCATCATGGCGATCAAGCTTGCGCAGAGTCGAATGGTAAAAAAATTCGCAACCCGTTTATCTTGGCAGGGCGCTGATCTGAAACCAGAGCTGTCTCGATTTCCACAACCATGTCCATAAAAGTCCTGATTATCGAAGACACCATCACCAGCGCGACCGTGGTATGCAATTGGCTGACTAATATGGGATTATCAGCCATGCATGCGAAGACGGGTGAGGAAGGACTGGAAGTATTCAGGCGGGAACGACCGGATATAGTATTGCTCGACATCATCATGCCGGGAATCGATGGTTTTGAAGTCGCACGCTGCATCCGTCGTTTCGAGAAGTACCACGGCTGGTGGACGCCCATCATCTTCCTGACGGCCCGCGCCGATGAAAACGATCTGCAATGCGCGATCGATGCCGGCGGTGACGATTACCTGATCAAGCCGGTCTCCGAAGTTGTGCTCAAGGCCAAGATCAACGCCATGCGCCGGATGGCGCAGATGCGCGACTCGCTACGCAAGACCCAGGACAAGCTTCGGAAAGCCAACGACCAGTTGCAACGCCTGTCCGCGATTGACAGCTTGACCGGCATTGCCAACCGCAGGCGTTTCGACGGAACCCTGTTGCGTGAGTGGCGGCGCTGTTCACGTTCGACCTTGCCGCTTTCGCTGTTGGTAGCCGATGTCGATCTTTTCAAACTGTTCAACGACCATTACGGCCATCAGATGGGCGACGAATGCCTCAAGGTTGTGGCTCAAACGCTACAGGAAAGGACGCGGCGTCAGGACGATTTGGTGGCGCGTTACGGTGGCGAGGAATTCGCCGTGATCCTGCCCGAAACCGACCCCGAAGGGGCGCTGGCGGTCGCTGAGGACATGCGCGCGGGTATTGCCGCATTGGGTGTCGACCATGCTTTTTCCACGGTCTCCCCGGTTGTCACCATCAGTATCGGCGTGGCCAGCATCATTCCGCCCAAAGACAGCGAAGCGGGCATTCCCGCGCTGATCAAGGCAGCCGACGATGCCCTTTACCGCGCCAAAGAATCCGGGCGAAACCAGGTCAAACAGGTCAAGGGCGTCATCCGGGTGGTCGGCCCCGGTGTGGGATTCAACAGGCGGCTGGCTACGAAACGAGAATGAACTCATCAAAAACAAACCACGGTTAGAAACCTCCCCCTTTAGGGAAACTCTGCACAACCCTTTTTCTGGATTGCTTCGTCGCTTTGATCCTCGCAATGACTGAGCAGGAAAGTCAATGGATTCAACCAATACCGTCATTGCAAGCGAAGCGAAGCAATTCAGTGTTGGGGTTATGCAGGGGTTCCTTAGCAGGGTGTTCAAAAACTATTTTTTCAGATGCCAGAGTCCACAAAACGGGTCAAAATCAGTCCGAAAAGCAGCTTTACAAGGGAGTTTTCGGTCATTTTTGGCCTTGTAGGCATAGGTTTCTCCAGTGCTTCAGGCTTTTTGAGCATCCTGTTAGGGGGATAATCTCGCTTGGGAGAGGCGTAACCTCTTTCAAGCGCTTTTGTCGCCCGGGCACGGGCGTGGATTGAAACATCCCTGAAACACGTCTTTCCAGGCACGTAACGCGGCCAGACAGGCCAGCATGTTGGCCGGACGTATGCCGCAATGGGCAGTTACCGAATCGATGACGTTTTCTACGTCGGTACGCAGGAACGGGTTGATTGCACGTTCAATGGCAATCGTACTTGGCAGCGTCGGTTCATCCTGTCTGCGCAGGGCCTCACAATGTGCAGCATAACGGTCGCGCGCGGCGTTTTCCGGTTCGGCCGCGCGGGCAAAGGCGAGATTGGCAAGCGTGTATTCATGGGCGCAATACACCTTTGTTGCATCGTTGAGCCGTGCCAGGCGATTGAGCGCGAGTTCGAGGTCGGACGGCGTGCCTTCGAAGATGCGTCCGCAGCCTGCCGAAAAAAGCGCATCGCCGCAAAACAGCATGCCGTGGCCGAGATAGGCGACATGGCCGCGCGTATGGGCTGCCACGCCAATGAGCTGCAATTCAAGCCCCAGAGGGTCGATGAATATTTTGTCGCCGTCTCCCACCGGATGATCAACGCTGGCAATATTGTCTTTGGCGGGGCCGTATACCGGGGTATCCGGATAATGGGCGACAATCTCCCTGACGCCGCCGGTGTGGTCGCCGTGGTGATGGGTCAGCACAATGGCGGCGGGGGTGAGGCTGTTTTTCTTCAGCGCTACGAGCGCTGGCATGGCCTCACCTGGATCGACCAGTGCCGCGTGGCGGCCATTGTCGATGAGCCAGATGTAGTTATCGTGGGCGAAGGGCAGCGGGGTGACTTTGAAAGTGAGCATGGCGGACTGGAAAAGCAGATGCGTTTGGACGGAAACGGAATGATGTCGCATACCCGTTATCATCGTAAAACCGGTTTCGGTTTGAAACTCCACCCTTCAGGGCGGACAAGCCGGTTCTGAATAGTTGCTGGAAGGGAAGAACCAACATTATCCTGTTATTGCCGTGAATGTTGAAACTGATTTTCATCCTGCCGTACCGTCATGGTTGCGAACGCCGCTCGGCGAATATCTGCTCGCCTGGGAGCAGGCGCGGCTCGATGCCATGCTTGCCGATATTTTCGGTTACAACGCGCTCCAGGTCGGGTTTGCAGAGGCCGACCTGCTGCGGGCCAGCCGCATGCCGCTGCATGTCTGTATTGCCAGAGTGGCGCAAAACGGCAAGACTGGCGCAAATGCCCGCCTCACGGTGGTGTGCGACGCAGAGGCGCTGCCGTTTGCAGGCGCCAGCCTCGACCTGGTAGTGCTTGCCCATGAACTCGAATTTTCCGCAACCCCGCATCAACTCCTGCGCGAAGCCGGACGTGTACTGGTGGCTGAAGGCAGTGTCGTAATCTGTGGCTTCAACCCGTATAGCCTGTGGGGTTTCCGCCGTTTCACGCAAGGCCAGTGGCCGTGGTGCGGGCGCTATCTTTCTGCGGCCAGGGTGCGCGATTGGCTGACTGTGCTCGGCTTTGAGGTAAAGTCCAGCCAGTTCGGCTGCTACATGCCGCCGGTAGAATCTCCAGAGTGGCTGGGACGCTGGAAATGGCTCGACCATGTTGGCCGACGTTGCTGGCCTGTGTGTGGGGCGGTATGGATCCTGCACGGAATCAAGCGCGTTCATGGCGCGCGCCTGATCCAGCCGAACTGGCGCGAGAAAAGCGCGCGCGCCAGGAACCTTTCCGCCGTGGCGCGCAAGCAGTGAGGATCCGGCAGCTTACCGGACAAGATGTTTCAATCCACGCCCGTGCCCGGGCGACAAAAGCGCTTGAAAGAGGTTACGCCTCTCCCAAGCGAGATTATCCCCCTAAAGGGGGAGGTTTCTAACCGTGGGTTGTTTTTGATCAACAGGGAAACATGGAAGTCATAGACATTTATACCGACGGCGCATGCAGCGGCAATCCCGGCCCCGGTGGTTGGGGCGCAATCTTGAAAAGCGGCCCGCACGAAAAGGAAATCTGGGGAGGGGAGCCGCAAACCACCAACAACCGCATGGAAATCATCGCCGTCATCCGCGCCCTCGAACAGCTCAAGCGCAAGGGGATGGCGGTGAAGGTGCATACCGACAGCCAATACGTGCAGAAAGGCATCTCCGAGTGGATACACGGCTGGAAAGCGCGCGGTTGGCTGACGTCAGGCAAGGAACCCGTAAAAAACGCCGATCTCTGGCGCATGCTCGACGAAATCGCCGCGCATCACACCATCGAATGGCGCTGGGTCAAGGGGCACGCCGGGCATCCCGGCAATGAACGTGCCGATGCCCTGGCCCGCCGCGGCGTCGAAGCCGCCCGCCTTGCCCGCCCTGAACCTGAACATTTCAATCCACGCCCGTGCCCGGGCGACAAAAGCGCTTGAAAGAGGTTACGCCTCTCCCAAGCGAGATTATCCCCCTAAAGAGGGAGGTTTCTAACCGTGGTTTGTTTTTGATGAGACAAGTCGTCCTCGATACCGAGACCACCGGACTCGACTGGAAAAACGGTGACCGCGTCATTGAAATCGGTTGCGTCGAACTGTGCAACCGCATGCTTACCGGGCGGCGTTACCACACCTACATCAACCCGCAATGCGCCATTTCCGCCGAAGCGCAAGCGGTGCATGGCATTGATAACGATTTTCTGGCCGATAAGAACGTATTCGCCGCAATCGCGCAGGAGTTTGAGGAATTCGTGCGCGACGCGGAGTTGGTGATTCACAATGCCCCATTCGACATCGGCTTTCTCGCCAATGAATTGAAATTGGCCGGGCGGCCCGCCATCAGGGAACTGGAGAGCGCCAACGTCATCGATACCCTGGCGTTGGCGCGCGAACAGAACCCTGGCAAAAAAGCCTCGCTCGACGCCCTGTGCGAACGCTTCGGGATCAGCAACGCCCACCGTACCCTGCACGGTGCCCTGCTCGATGCAGAACTGCTTGCCGAAGTCTATCTGGCGATGACGCGCGGGCAGGAAAGCCTGGTGATGGCGTTGGAAGAGGGGCCGGGATCCCATTCCGGCACAAGCCTTGCCCTGGACGCGGAACGCCAACCATTGAAAGTCCTCCCCGCATCGGACGAAGAACTGGCCGCGCACGATGCGGTGTTGGCGGAGATTGCAGACAAGGCAGAGGGCGGGTGTTTGTGGCTGGCGAAGCGGGAGGCAACTACAGTAGCCAATTGAAAGATAAACGATTTGACAGCCCCCTTTTTTCCGGCCATAATGCGAGGCTTCGCGTTTGGAGGGGTTACCCAAGCGGTCAACGGGTCCGGACTGTAAATCCGGCGGCACAGCCTTCGAAGGTTCGAATCCTTCCCCCTCCACCAGGCATAGGTGGGGCGGCTTGGGTAACTAAGGGGCGCTGGGCGTGGGCGGGTGTAGCTCAATGGTAGAGCAGAAGCCTTCCAAGCTTATGACGAGGGTTCGATTCCCTTCACCCGCTCCAGTGGTTGCAGGTTTTGCGTTGCCCATGTAGCTCAGTGGTAGAGCACTCCCTTGGTAAGGGAGAGGCCACGTGTTCAATCCACGTCATGGGCACCAGTTGTTCTTGTCGTGGGGGTGGCGGCGCATTGTGCGCCGACTCGCGTTTTCTGGTTTCTGGTTCTTTTGGTTCTTGTTAGAGGGTGTCGATATGGCCAAGTCAAAATTTGAACGTACAAAGCCGCACGTGAACGTAGGCACGATTGGTCACGTGGACCACGGCAAAACAACGCTGACAGCAGCGATTACATTGATTCTTTCGAAGAAATTC
>WREK01000032.1 GCA_009779355.1 Betaproteobacteria bacterium
GAAGGACATGACGCAGGGCAATTCGCGTTCGTCAGCTTTTACGGCCACAACGGAGAAGAGGCGCACCCGTTTACGATTTCCTCGGCCTGGAAAAACGATGGGCTACTGCGCTTCCATGTGAAGGGCCTTGGCGACCATACCGCACGCCTGCCCGAGACGCTGAAGGTGGGAGACTGCGCGAAGGTCGAAGGGCCTTATGGGTGCTTTTGCTTCGAGGGCGGCAATCCCCGGCAAACCTGGGTAGCAGGCGGCATCGGCATTACGCCTTTCCTGGCGAGACTGGAAGAACTCATCCATCACGGCCCGGCAAAAGGCGCAGTGAGCCTGTTTTATTGCGTCATGAATCCCGACAACGCTTTCGTCGAAAACCTGGAACAACTCGCCAGAAAAGCCGGTGTGGCCCTGCGCGTGATCGTCGATGGGCGTGACCGCCGGTTGGATGCCGAAAGCCTCTGCGCCGAAGTGCCGGAATGGAAAGACGCCTCGCTATGGTTCTGCGGCCCCTCGGGTTTCGGCCAAGCCTTGCGGCAAGGGCTGATATCGCGTGGCTTCGAAGCAAAGCATTTCCACCAGGAACTGTTCGAAATGCGCTGATTATCGGGATGCATCGCTCAGGGCGCCTTATGGGCCGATAACATCGCATCCCAGCCAGGGGCGTAGCGGTTCCGGCACACGGATCAAGCCGTCTGGCTGCTGGCATTGCTCCAGCAGTGCCGGCAGTACACGACTGGTCGCCAGCCCTGAAGAATTCAGCGTATGCACTAGCCGCGGCTTGCCGCCGTCTTTTGGGCGATAGCGGATTTTTGCGCGGCGCGCCTGGTAATCGCCAGCATAGGATGCCGAGGACACCTCTTTGTATATGCCGATACTTGGCAGCCAGACTTCAACGTCGTAGGTCAACCGCATCGACGCACTGGCATCTCTGGCAGCGAGCAGCGAGGTACGGTAATGCAGCCCAAGCCCCTCGACCAGGGTTTCGGTCTTGCGTACCAATTCGGCGAGCGCCTCTTCCCACTGATCTTCGGTACAAAACTGGAACATTTCCACTTTGTTGAACTGATGACCACGCACCGTGCCCCGCTCCTCGGAGCGATAGCCGCCTGGTTCGCGGCGATAGCACGGGGTATAGGCAAATGCTTTATACGGCAGTTGGCCGTACTCAATGATCTCATCGCGGAAAAAGTTCAGGATCGCAGTCTCCGAAGTAGGCAGCAGGAACAGGCCGCGATCGCTACTTTTGCTAGAGATGTGGAACACATCGTCCGCGAACTTGGGGAATTGGCCAGCCGCGTAACCGCATTCCGGCATCAACATGTGCGGTGGTAATAGGAAATTGTAGCCGTCCCGATAATGCGTCTGACAGAAATAGTTGATGAGCGCCCATTCCAGCGCCGCACCAGCGCCGGTATAGATCCAAAAGCCGGAGCCGCTGAGCTTTGTGCCGCGTTCGAAGTCAACCAGGCGAAGTCGCTTGCAGAGTTCAACATGGTCGAGCGGGTCGTTGCCGAGATTGGGTTTCTCGCCCCAGACCTTGACCACCTGGTTCGCCTCTTTGCCGCCAGATGGCACGATATCGGCGGGAAGATTGGGCAGTTCCGCCATGCGCTCCTGGAATTCAGCGCTAACCGAAGCAAATTTTGCCTCCAGAGCGGCAAGTTCCTCGCGGATATCGCTGATCCGGGCCTGTTTCTCGCTTGCATCGCCGCCTTGCTGCTTGAGCAGGCCGATCTCCCTGGATAGCCGGTTACGTTCGGCCTTCAGGTTGTCTGTGCTTTCGATGCATGCGCGACGAGCCTCGTCGAGTTTAATGATGGATTCCAGATCGACCTCATCAAGGCGCTTTAGAAGTGCGGCACGAACGGCCTGGGGATCATTACGTATCAGGGAAATGTCGAGCATAAACAGTCTCAGGAATCAAGTTTTGGGCGAATGTAACGGATAGTGGCTCCTGCCAATTCGCGACATTAAACGAACACAAAGCAACCACGTTGCAGAAACTATAGTGGCAGAACGTCATCCACGAGCAGAGTGTTCCAGGCGAATGACCACCCCGGATTATAGTATCCATTCGCCGGGACAAAGACCTCGGATGTTCATGCGGCCTCGAAGTGTAAAAAAAACCGACACCTGTTCAAGTAAAAATTTCAGACATCCCGCATATGCAGCATCCGTACACCATGGAATATTGCGGATATTACCTACGCACGTCAGACGTGGGCCAAAGTTCTCGTCCGAAAAAAATGTAAAAAAAGCTGACTGTCATCGCACTCGCCGCAAAAAACATCTTGCATTTCAATAGCTTGACTCATCATGTCAGTAACTGGCTTCCGACAGAAACTGTTTTGCAGCCAACCTTTCATCCAAGCGCTGCAACCATACCCGATTGCGTACCGGATCAATGAAAAACAGTTCTGTTATCAAAAAGATAGGCACCCGGCACCCGTCATGCGGCTGTATAGGCGTCATAAATAATGAGTATGCACAAATAAAGCTGGCATTAAAATTGCTTGCTGTCGAATCGTACTGGTTTTTACGATGTTGTTTCTACGGAGGCATCGTTTTTTCTCGCAAGGAGAGTTGTCATGTTGAAATTTGGAAAAGCAGTCGCCGCCGTTTCGCTTATCGCTATTGTGGGTAGTGTTCCAGCATTTGCTCAAACTACTCAGACTATTATCGCAGAACCTTCCAGACAATGGGAGGAAGGCTGGGATCCAGTAGTACATATGGGTACCCATTTTTTTGAGTTTACCGATAACAGAATCAACCCTTCCGGTTCACCATTTGTGACAATCAAAAGCGAACCATGGTATATGGAAGGAAACTACCTTTATACTCACCATATTCTCACGATACGACTGGATAACAAGAGTCCGTATGCTTTCGATTCAACCACTACATGGAATAATTCGGGCGTAGGTATTTTTGATTTTAAGCAGTCATATGTCGATGGACCAGGAAGCAAACAGACGCTGGCCGAAGTTCTCGCATCATCTACGCTCATTTCCGCTGAACTCAACACTTGGAGCAACACATTCACTATTGAGTGGGGTTGTGATGGTTATTTCTCCAGCAGACCTGACATTACCTACACAATTTACAATGCTGCCATTGCCTACAATCTCCCAGTCCCCGAACCCGAAACCTGGGCCATGCTGCTGGCGGGTCTCAGTATCGTCGGCACAATCGCTCGTCGCCGGAAAGTGAATGTAAATTAAAGCTGGTGCAACGCAGTTCGTAGTCATGAACCCGGCCGGGCGCCTTCGGGCGTCCGGTTGTTTTTTGAGACAGGCAGAATAGGCGCCCGCGCATAATGAGCGTGCTGGAAGAAGTTCCGGTACACTCCTGCGCGACCAGGGTTTTCGTTCTATACAGACACATATGACCGAATCGCAATCCGCCTGCCAGTCCGTCGGCATCGTCGCGCCGCAAACGGCCCGCTTCGAAGAAGTGCTGCCGTTGCGGTGCGGCGCTCATCTGGACGGTTACGAACTCGTTTTTGAAACTTACGGCACACTCAACGCCGCGCATAGCAACGCCGTGCTGGTGTGTCACGCGCTGTCTGGCTCGCATCATGTGGCGGGCCGTTATGCCAATGAGGAAAAAGATTCCGGTTGGTGGAACAATCTGGTTGGCCCCGGCAAACCGCTTGATACCCGAAAGTTCTTCGTGATCGGGGTCAATAACCTGGGAGGTTGTCACGGTTCGACCGGGCCGCGTTCGGCCAATCCCGCATCGGGGCGCCCCTGGGGCGCGGATTTTCCTTTCATCACGGTCGAAGATTGGGTGGATGCCCAAGCCCGGCTTGCGGACAGCCTTGGCATCGGGAGTTTCGCGGCGGTAATCGGTGGCAGCCTGGGGGGGATGCAAGCGCTCTCGTGGTCTTTACGATACCCGGAACGCATACGTCACGCGGCGGTTATCGCCTCTGCCGCTAAACTCAGCGCACAGAATATTGCGTTCAACGAGGTAGCGCGCCAAGCCATTCTGACCGATCCCGATTTTCACGACGGGCATTTTTACGCGTTCAACACGTTGCCGGAGCGCGGCTTGCGGCTTGCGCGAATGGTGGGGCATATCACATATCTCTCCGATGACGCGATGGGCGAAAAATTCGGTCGCAACCTGCACCACGGCAAGGCGGCGTACAGCTACGACGCGGAATTTGAAATCGAGTCTTATCTGCGCCATCAGGGAAACAGGTTTTCGCGGCAGTTCGACGCCAACACGTATCTGCTGACGACCAGGGCGCTCGATTATTACGATCCCGCCTTTGCGTACGGCGACAACCTGACGGCGGCGCTGGCGGCGGCACGGGCAGGTTTCCTGGTTGTGGCGTTTACGACGGACTGGCGCTTCTCCCCGGATCGTTCGCGCGAAATCGTCTACGCGCTGGCGCACAACGGCCGCGATGTCACTTACGCCGAAATCGACAGTGCAGCCGGACACGACTCCTTCCTGCTCGACGACCCGCAATACCATGCCGTGCTCGCGGCGTGGTTCGACCGCATCGAGGTGTGAAAGATGGCCGCCTACCGTTACGACTACGACGTCATCGCACAATGGATCGAGCACGGCGAGAAAGTGCTCGACCTCGGCTGCGGAGACGGGGGACTGCTGCGTCACCTGATCGAGACGCGGCAAGTGCGTGGCTATGGGGTGGAAAACGACCCGGAAAAGATTCTTGCCTGCGTCAGGAACGGCATCAGCGTGATCCAGGCAGACATGGATCGTGGCCTGACCGGCTTCGACGATGGTTTCTTCGATCATGTCATCATGAGCTTATCGCTCCAGGCCATGCACAATACGCAGGGCATCCTTGCGGAGATGCTGCGGGTAGGGCGCGGGGCGGTGGTGAGTTTTCCGAACTTCGGTTACTGGCAGCATCGCCAGAGCATCCTCAATGGCCGCATGCCGGTTTCAGAGAGCCTGCCGTACCAGTGGTTCGACACGCCGAACGTCCGCTTCTTCACGATCGATGATTTCGAGGCTCTGTGCGCACAAGCCGGTATCGCCATCCACAAGCGGTTGGCATTCGACGAGGGCAGGATAATCGACGCCGACCCGAATTTTCTCGCCAGCGTAGCGGTGTACCGACTGGGCCGCGACCGGGATCGCCATTCCTGGAGCACGGAAAGTACCTTGACAAACAAAGCCCCAATTGGTCTAATGAAAAATTAGCCTTTCTAATGTCGAGCAAGAAAAATGAAACGCACTTATCAACCTTCTGTTGTTCGCCGCAAGCGCACGCACGGCTTTCGTGTCCGCATGAAGACTCGTGGCGGTCGTGCGGTCATCCGTGCACGCCGTGCCAAGGGGCGGCATCGCCTCGCCGTTTGAGGGCATGGTTGCAGAGCCGTCCGGACAGGGTTTCTGCCGTGCCTTCCGATTGCTGAAAACGGATGACTTTTCATCCGTTTTTGCTTTTCGGCGCGCGTTGCGTGGCCGGTTCTATACGCTCTACTATCGCCCCAATGAACTGGATACCGCCCGCCTGGGCGTGACGGTGGCCAAGAAACTGGCCAAACGCGCCAACAAACGCAACTTGGTCAAACGCATCGCGCGCGAGGTTTTCCGGCAGCAGCGTCAAAACCTGCCATCCTGCGATCTGGTCATCCGCCTGCATGCGCCAACAGAAACTGCCACCCGCGCAGAACTTAATATGGATCTCAGACAGTTATTGGGACGTCTTCCCGGTAACCGGGAGTACGCTACTGCCTTCGCCTGAACTCGGGCTGCCTCCGCGTTTTATTGGGACGCGGCATGCCGTTCGAGGTTATCATTACCGCCTTTGTGCGCCTTAAGCCGCACTTTTTCATTCTAGCCGTCAGCAAGACATTTTCTCCAATGGAACAACGCCGCCTCATTCCGCTCGTCATTTTTATCCTGTCACTCGTGATGCTGTGGTCAAACTGGATCGAGTACAACCGGCCCACTGCTGCAACGCCGCATGCCGCCACGCCTTCCACTATTTCCACGGTCGAACCCCCGGCTACCGATGATTCGGTACCGGTACCGGCTCCCGCCCAGACCGTTACCCCACCGGCGCAAACCACGCCACTGTCCACAGCGGCACGGGTCAAGGTAGAAACAGACGTGATACGTGCGGAAATTTCCGCCGAGGGCGGTAACATCGTCCGTCTCGAACTCTTGAAGCACTACTCTTCCGAGAACTCGGGAAATACTTATGTCATTTTCGATGACGGTGCTGTACACATATTTGAAGCCGAATCCGGCCTGCTTGGCGCAAACCTGCCCAATCACCGCTCTTTGTTCGAATTGCCGGACGCCAATCAGAAGCTTGCCGATGGGCAGGACAAGCTGGTACTAAGATTAAAGGCTCCCGCCGCCAATGGTATATCTGTGACCAAGATAATGACCTTCACCCGGGGCAGCTATCTGGTCGACGTTGCCTATGAAATTAGCAATGAAAGTACCGACCCGCTGGTTACACAGGCCTACTTCCAGTTCCTGCGTGACGGCAAGCCTATCGAAAAAGAAAAATCTGAGGGAGGGTTCTTGAAAACGCTCTTTGGCGGGTTCTCCAGAGGTATACAGACATTCACCGGCCCCTCCTTCTATACCGACGAAGACAAGTTCCAGAAGGTCTCCTTCGGTGACATCGACGATAACAAGGCCAAGTTCACCGCCAATGCCGATAATGGTTGGGTCGCGATTGTCCAGCATTACTTTGTCAGTGCCTGGCTGCCACCGGAAGGGGTTGCCCGCGAATATCGCGCCAAGAAAACGAGCAACGGCCACTACACGGCGGGCACAGTCCTTGCGCCGGTCACAATCGAGGCTGGTGCAACAGGACAGATCGAAGCTCGTTTGTACGTCGGGCCACAAGACCAGAACAAACTAGGGGAGATTGCACCCGGCCTCAAGCTGGTAGTCGATTACGGCATCCTGACGGTCATTGCCGCTCCGCTCTTCTGGCTGCTCTCGTGGCTGCATTCGCTCACCGGCAACTGGGGATGGGCCATCATTCTCGTGACGGTCATCATCAAAGCGATCTTTTTCCCGCTTTCGGCAGCAAGTTACAAGTCGATGGCCAAGATGCGTTTACTCGCGCCCCGTCTACAGCGAATGAAAGAGCTATACGGCGACGACAAGGCCAAGATGCAGCAGGAGATGATGAATCTCTACCGCACCGAGAAAATCAACCCACTTGGCGGCTGCCTGCCCATTCTCGTACAAATCCCGGTGTTCATCGCCCTCTACTGGGTACTGCTGGGCAGCGTTGAAATGCGGCAAGCACCGTGGCTTGGCTGGATACAGGATTTGTCTGCCCCCGACCCTTATCTCATCCTGCCACTCATCATGGGGGGGTCCATGCTGGTTCAATTCAAACTGAACCCCGCTCCGCCTGACCCCATGCAAGCCAAAATCATGATGGCAATGCCAATCATCTTTACGTTCATGTTCCTGTGGTTCCCCTCCGGGCTGGTGCTGTACTGGGTAGTCAACAACCTCCTGTCTATTGCCCAACAGTGGCAGATCACGCGAATGGCCGAACGCGGCGCGAAAGGCGGTAAAAAAACTGCCAAGGCCACCAACGATTCAAAGATTTGATCTCCACCAAAGCCGCCGCGAGTCCATCTCCGGCGGTTTCATATGGTAAATTTCAGTTCAACCGAATCGCTGGTACATGCCTGAATGTGATGTTCGTCATGTATGGATGACTGGATCGAGACAAGCTTTTATAGAACTGAAAGCTTATCTTCAATTGCATTGAGGAATTTCTGGTCGAGAGAATGTAGGCGGCTCAAAAGGTATTCTTCTTATGTTTCAATCCACGCCCGTGCCCAGGCGACAAAAGCGCTTGAAAGAGGTTACGCCTCTCCCAAGCGAGATTATCCCCCTAAAGGGGGAGGTTTCTAACCGTGGTTTGTTTTTGATGAACAAGCATTTTCGCTCCGTCTTTATTTTGTGCATGCTCGGCTTTGCTATGCTGCTTGCCGGGTGTAGTAGAGAATTGCAGCAACAGCATGCTTTTATCAGCTTCCTGCAAAAGGAAGTGATTCCGCGCAACAGCGGCTTCCTTATTCCCCCGGATATGCACAAAAAATTCGGCGATTACGCGGCACACTATAATGTCATCGTCGATTACAACAAAACCATCCTTAGCAAAGTAACCAAGCCATTGGAGAAACTGCAACGAGAGTACCAGGATGCTATGAAACCCGAAACAAGCGTTGAGGGACGCAAAGACGCCATCATCAAATATCGGGATGCCCTTCAGTTGATCGGAACATCTCTTGACACGGAGTATGCCGCGGTTGAATCGAAACTTGCCGCGTTGAACCAACCTCCCAATGTGAAGGAAGTGTACGGCCAGGCAGTTGAAAAACATATACGCATCCCAGCCAAGAGCCTTAAAGACCTGATTGTCGCAATTAAAGCGATGTTGAACAAAAACCTGGACTGGCTGGACTACATCATTCTCAACAAGGGTACAGTAGAAATCAAGGACGGCATGATTCAGGTCGATAGGAATAAAAAAGACTACCAGGTAACGCTTACCCGCCTTGAAGAGATGCAAAAGGAAATCCGCGACATGGATGATGCCATCCAAGCGCAGCATACCGAAATTACGCGACAGTCAATCGGCAAGTGAACGGGAAAACAAAGCTGTGTCCCAACATTGAGATGTTTCACGTGAAACATCCCGATTGTTTGAGTATCCGGAGGAGCCAGCAACTATTCAAAACCGCCCTTCAGGCCGGGGCTCACCTTCCCGTCCTGAAGGGCGGGGCTTCAAACCGAAATTAATTTTACGATGAAAAAGGCCGGGCGCCGTAAGACTGGACTGGCTCCGCTAAAACCGGATAGCCTTGGCCACGCTTTGTTTCATGCGGCAAAATTGGTTGCGGCTGTGCTCGAAGGCACGAGCCTTACCGAATGCTACGAGCGTGTGGTGCGTGCAAACCCCGATTGGAGCGAAAGTATGCGCGGGGCGGTTCGCGACTTGGCCTGGAGTTCGCTACGTGATTATGGTCGCGGCGATGCCACGCTCCGCCACTTCCTTGGTAAACCGCTTCCCGTATCCGTTCACGCCTTATTGTTGGTTGCAGTTTATCGCCTCGAACAACGTCCGGAGCAGGCACATACCTTAGTGAATCAGGCAGTAGATGCCGCTGCCCATCTGGTAGCAGGACTCAAGGGGGTCGTCAACGGTGTATTGCGTAATGTCTTGCGCCAACAAACCAACTTTGCGGTATGGCGTGATGAGGACATTACGGCCCTTCACGCTTACCCCGCATGGTGGATCGCGCGTATCCAGCGCGAATACGGGAACGATTGGGAATCGATTCTCGCGTCAGGCAATTTACATCCGCCGATGAGCTTACGGGTCAATCGCCGCCGTACCTCCGTCGAGAGCTATCTGTCTGAACTGGCTGATGCAGGTATTGATGCGAAGAGACTCGAAAACGATGCCTTGCTCCTGGAGTATCCATTGCCTATATCGAAGTTGCCGGGTTTTACCGAGGGCAGAGTTTCAGTGCAGGATGCCGGCGCGCAATGGGCCGCCCCCTGGTTATGCCCATGTAATGGTGATCGGGTGCTTGATGCTTGTGCTGCTCCCGGTGGCAAAGGCGCACACCTGCTGGAACTCGCCGATATTGAACTCACTGCATTGGAACTCGACCCCATGCGGGCTGAACGGATGCACGAAAATTTTGCCCGCCTTGGATTGCCCGCCAATATAATAGTTGCCGACTGCCGTGCGTTGGATACTTGGTGGGACGGGCGGCCATTTGACCGTATCCTTGCCGATGTGCCGTGTTCGGCTTCCGGAGTCGTGCGGCGACATCCCGACATCAAATGGTTACGACGTGATAGCGACATTGGCAAGTTTGTTGCACAACAGGCCAACATCATCAATACGCTTTGGCAGACTCTGGCCTATGGTGGCACAATACTCTACGTTACATGTTCGATTTTTGACGACGAAAACCACCGTCAGATCGAACATTTTCTTGTACGCCACCCGGATGCTGAGCTTTTCATGCCGCAAACTTGCCGAATACATCCTTTGCTGCCGACGACAGACCATGACGGCTTTTACTACGCCTGCCTGCGCAAAAAAAACAGGCATGCTTAAGTCTTTGCGCCATCTGCTGTTATTTGTCGCGTTCCTGGCGCTCGCGTCGGTTCTTGCGAGGGCTGATGATGCCAGTATCACTCATGCCAAGATCGACTTATCCGAAGAAGGATATGCGCTCAATGCAAATTTCAGTTTCGATCTCAGCCAGATATTGATCGATGCCCTGGCACACGGCGTGGCATTGCACTTCGTTACCGAACTGCGAATTGAACGCCCGCGCTGGTACTGGTTCGACAAACTGATCGTCCATCGCCGACTCGAATACCGCCTTGCCTACCACGCGATAACCCGCAGCTATCGGCTCAATATCGGAAGCCTGCACAGAAATTTCGACTCACTGGACGATGCCGTGCATACCATGGAGCGGATCCGCAATTTACATATAGCCCCTCCCGGTACGTTTAACCCAAACGACAAATATGAAGTGACTTTACGTTTCTTCCATAATACCGCCCTGCTTCCCAAGCCTTTTCAACTCTCTGCCCTGACCAATGGCAAATGGGACTTCGGTACGGGCAGGAAAAAATGGTCATTCACGTCCGAGATGGCGGAACCTGAAGAAGCAACGCCACCAGAAGAAGAGGGGGAAGAAGAAACGATCCAGGAAGAGGTGGTTACAGAAGAATGAAAAACGTCGCAGTCGGTATTATCGCAATCCTGACGGCTATTTCGATTTATCTCCTGGCCTCGGCCAGCGCTAACACCGGTCTGTTCAGCGGTTCATACCCTTTCCTGCTTGCATTCAACGGAATAGTCACGGTAACGCTGGCAGCAACCGTCCTCTATCAGCTTATCCGCCTGTGGCGCGAATACCGTGCCCATCGCTTCGGTTCGCGGCTCAAGTACCGGATGGTTATGATGTTCGCTTTTATGGCGCTCCTGCCTGGCCTGGTGGTATATGCGGTGTCGCTTCAGTTTGTCGTGCGCAGTATCGAATCCTGGTTTGACGTGCGGGTTGATTCTGCCCTTGAAGGCGGACTTGCTCTCGGTCAGAACGCGCTCGACTATCTCGTCGAGCAACTCAAGGACAAAGCAGCCGCCATCGCTCTGGAGATTGAAAATCAGCCTAGTATTTCGGTGGCCCAAATCAGTCGCCTGCGCGAATGGCCCGGGGTCGGCAGCGTCACCATTTTTGGCGCGAATGGCCAGATACTGTTAAGCGCGGCTGACGGTGATCCCGCCCGCCTGCTTCCGGATACCCCTCAGCTTGATGAATTGCGCCGTGCTTTCCAGGAACGCGGACTGAGCCTGATCGAGGGCGTCCCCGGCGAGCGGATGGTCATCCGCGTCCTGATCCCACTCGAAGGGCGTGGGCTGGCCAAGGCATCCCGCCTGCTGCAATTGACCCAACCCGTCCCGGAACCCTTCAGCCAACACGCCGGGGCCGTGCAGGAAGCCTACCGCGATTACCAGCAACTGACCCTGGCGCGCACCAATTTGAAGCGCATCTATACATTGACCCTGACCCTGACCTTGCTGGTGGCGCTGTTCGCCGCTATTGCAGTCGCTTTTATTCTTGCCCGACGGCTTGCCGCACCGCTACGTATCCTTGCCGAAGGTACCGAAGCCGTTGCCCAGGGCGACTTCAGCCCGCGTCGGGCCTTGCCTGCCCGGGACGAGTTGGGGATACTGACCCACTCCTTCAATCAGATGACCCGCCAGCTTGAAGAAGCGCGCGCGCAAGCCGAGAACAGCCGGATCGAAGTCGAATCTGCCCGCGCCTATCTCGAAAGCGTACTGACACACCTATCGGCCGGAGTCCTGGTTTTCAGCCCAGAAGGCGGGCTCCGCGCCGCAAACCAGGGCGCGTACGACATTCTTGACGACGAACTCGGCAGTTTCGAGAACATCTCGCTTGCCGACTGGCCACGGCATACGGTGATGCGCGATGCGCTGCTGGAAGGTTTTTCCACCCACGAAAGCGACTGGCAAACCGAACTGGAAATTCCACGCCCCGACAGCCCTTCGATGACCTTGCTGATACACGGTTCGCGCCTGCCTGAAACCACCGGGGGAGGGCTGGTGGTTGTGTTCGATGACATTACCCGGCTGATCGAGGCACAACGCACGGCAGCCTGGGCCGAAGTTGCCCGGCGGCTCGCACATGAAATCAAGAACCCGCTGACCCCGATCCAGCTTTCTGCCGAACGGTTGGCCCTCAAGCTTTCTCCCAGCCTCAATGACGCAAATCAGCAGATGCTTGAACGCTCAACCCAGACCATCGTCAACCAGGTGGAAGCCGTCAAAAACCTGATCAACGCTTTCCGCGATTACGCGCGTTTGCCCATGCCAATACTTGCTCCACTCGATCTTGGTGAACTCATACGCGAAGTCCTTGTTCTTTACGAAAGCACACCTGCGAAAATCGCATTGCAAATACCTATTGATTTACCGAAAGTAATGGGGGATGCTTCACAGATTCGCCAGATCGTTCACAATATGTTACAGAATGCGCTGGATGCTTTAACGGATCAAGACGATGCCGAAATCGTGCTGGCAGCACGCGGAGAAGGTGATCGGGTACTGTTGTCATGCCAGGACAACGGGCCGGGTTTTCCGCCTGAAGTGCTGGCGCGTGCATTTGAACCTTACTTTACGACCAAGGCCAAAGGAACGGGATTGGGTTTGGCCATGATAAAGAAAATTGTCACTGAACACGGTGGTGATATAAAAATCGCCAATCGTGATGGTAGTGGTGCAGGGTTACGCATTCGTTTGCGTACCGTTATGATGAATGGTTAGTACTGAAAATGGCAAAAATACTTATCGTTGATGACGAAATTGGAATTCGTGAATTACTCTCCGAGATACTTCGCGATGAAGGGCATGATGTCATTTTGGCTGAAGATGCTGCCAGAGCACGGGCAATACGCAATGCATCCTGTCCGGACATGGTTCTGCTTGACATCTGGATGCCGGACACAGATGGCATCACTTTGCTCAAGGAATGGGCGGCAGCCGGGCAATTGACCATGCCGGTCGTAATGATGTCCGGTCATGGCACGATCGACACCGCTGTAGAAGCAACCCGCATCGGCGCAATCGACTATCTTGAAAAACCCATTGCCCTACAAAAGCTCCTTTCCGCAGTCAAGCGTGGCCTGCAACGCCAACCAACCATACCTATACCCACGGCGCTTACCCTGGCGGCCTTCCCGGATTCCATGCCTTTGCGCGAATTGTATCGCTGCCTGCGGCAAGCCGCCGGGCAATCGCGCCTGATTCTGCTCCAAACCGGGCCGGGCCACCTGGCCGAACTCGCCGCCCGCAGCCTGCAGACACCCGGCATGCCCTGGCTTGACCTCGGCACGCTCGACAATGCATACGATCCTACGCGATTGAACACCTTCCAGGGAGGGCAGCTTTATCTCTCTGCTCTGGAACGATTGTCGCGTTCCCAGCAAAAGAACCTGCTCTCCATTGTCGAACGCCTTGAGCGATATGATCTCCGGCTGCTCGTTGCCTGCGGCTCGAACCGTGAAGAACTGTTGGCCGCCGGATGGGACACAGCCCTGGTTGAACGCCTTTTCTCCCATGTGATGTTGGGCGTGCCCACACTTGCCGACATTCGCGGCGATTTGCCTGAACTGGCTTGCCGTATCCTGCGCCACCTCGTCGATATCAAGGAAGTGCCGCTACGCCGTTTTTCCCCCACAGCTCTATCCCAATTGCGCCGGCGCGACTGGCCTGGCGGCTACGGCGAGTTGTACGCCACAATCCGCAATCTGGCACAGGCATCGACAGAAGAAGAAATCAACCTGCCTGAAAATGGCCTGCACGTCCCGGATGCTTCGGCGACCTACCCGGTTTCGTTCGAGTTGCCCTTACGCGAAGCGCGTGAAACATTTGAGCGCATGTATTTTGAACACCACCTGCGGCTGGAGCGGGGCAACATCACCAGGCTGGCACAAAAAACCGGCCTTGAACGCACCCATCTTTACCGCAAGCTCCGGCAACTTGGACTGCATAGCGGACGAAGCCACGAAGAAAACTGAACACGAGTCCCGTGTGAACAGAACTGTTTTCTACGGGGCGCGGTTCTGTCCGCAAAGCGCACAGAATCCGCCCTCTCTTGCTTCATAAAGGTTGGGATTATCGAAACCTATCCGAGCATGAACCAGGGCGATTGCGCCAGTTTATCATATCCCATATAGGTTTTGGCGCGCGAAGCGAAGCCCAACAGGCAACGCTCCGCCTTTTGCCTCCTAACGCTTGGGTTCGCTCTGCTCACCCCATCCTATGATTTACGCATATTGTGGTTTGTGCAACCACTCCGACCGTTGGTATGCATATCAAATAGTGGCGCGGGTCGGACAAGCCGCGCAGCGGCGCCCTCCGACGGTCGTACCGTCCGATGCAAGAGCATCGCAATATGAAATGAGAAATTGTGACGCTTCGCGTCAGAGGGTTACACCCGGCGGATGGCGGCCTTCGGCCTTATCCGCCCTACGATTCACTCCGGGCTACGCTTGCTGCCAACTATGATAACGGGATGCACTCGCTCTGCGGTTCCAGGAGCAGATCCAGTTTTTACCCTGACCGATATGTCATCAGCTTGCCAAGGGCAGCGCATTGAGTTCTGCCCTTGCTTGCCGCCAATGGGGGTAATGTTGATCCAGGAGGCTCTTGAAACGCGCATTGTGTGAGGGTTCCAGCAGGTGAACCATTTCATGGACGATGACGTATTCGAGCAAATCTTTGGGTTTTTTCACCAGTTCTGTGTTGAGCCGGATGCGACCGTGCCGAACATTGCAACTCCCCCATTTGGTCTTCATCCGTTGTAAAAAATAGCCTTTCACCTGGACACCCAGGCGAACCTCCCAGCAGGCGATCATCGGCGGGACGACTTCGCGCAAGAGCGAGCGTTGCCAGGCCTGGAAGATGGCATCGCGTTTTACCATGTCGGTGCCAGGACGCACGCAGAGAGTGACCTGCCGGTGGTCGATCATGACCGAAGCAGGCCGGTCGCGTTCGACAACATTGAGCAAGTAGCGTTTGCCCCAGACGTGGTGGCTCTCCCTGGTGATGAACTGGGGGGTTTCCCGTGCCTGCTCCGCGAACCGCTCCTGGTGGCGGCGAATCCAGCCGAGTTTGGAAATGGCAAAGGCGCGAACCGCTTCGAGGCGGGCATTAAAGGGGGCGGCCAGAGTGACGTGCCCATCCGGGGGATGAACCGCGAGACGAATGTTCTTGATCGCCTTGAAGGTCACGGCGATTTCTATTTCCCCTAATTGGATGTGCGCCTGCGTGGGCGTCATGACGACCATCAGTGATACACCCGCACCCCATCGTTCAGGCCCGACCTGTAGATGTGATCAAACACCGCTCCTTCCGTCTGCACGTCCTGTTCAAGCTGCGCGGTTTTCTCCTGCCACTTGGCTACGATTAAGTCGTACATCTTCACGCAGGTAATCTTGTCGAGGCACACCAACAACGCCTTGCCGCCACCAGGTTCCGCCACATGCCAGCGCTGGTGGAAATGCAGAACGAAATCCTGTGCCACCAACTCCAGCCGGGTGGGCGCGGTCAAGATGGGATAATCGCGCGCCAAGTCGCGGTAGAGCTTGTCTTCCTTCTCGTCCGTCCGCGGGTCGTTCAGGGTCGCGGCCTGCCGCGCGGCCTCGATGTATTGGTTGATGCGCTCGCTCACCTTGGGGTCGGTGATTCTCAGCTTTTCGCCCGCGTTTTCATAAAACAGCGGTAGCGTCGCGCCATCGGCCACAGCGCGCTGGAAGTCGTAGATGGACACATAGTCGCCGAACACTTGGCGCGTGAGTTGCTTTTCCGCCGCCTCAATCAAGGGCGTTCCGGTAAAGCCCAGAAATTTGGCATGCGGCAGCCCCCTGCGCATGTTCAACGCCAGCCGTCCGTACTGACTACGGTGCGCCTCGTCGCTGATGACAATGATGTCCTCGCGTTCGGAATAGGCTTCCTTTACCTGTTCGCGGTATTTCTGGATCAAGCCGAACACATAGCGGCGGTTCTGCTCGCGCAGCATGGCGCGCAGGGCAGCGCTATTTTTGGCCTGATCGGTCTTGCTGTTGGCGCGCCCGCAGTTGGTGTAGGTGGAGGCGATCTGCTCATCCAGTTCCGTGCGGTCGGTGATGAGCACGAACGACCACTTCGCCGAGTACTTGCGGTGAATTTTTTCAGTCAGGAACACCATCGAGTACGACTTGCCCGAACCCTGCGTGTGCCAGAACACGCCCAGTTGCCCGACGTCTACCTCGGCCTTCACCTTCGGGTCGTCCGAAGTTAGCCGTGCGATGACTCGGTTTACGCCCAGGTATTGGTGGTTGCGGGGCACGATTTTGTTGACTGGGTCTTCGCTGCAATCGTAGAGGATGAAGTTTTCCACGATGTTCAACAGGCGCTGCTTATCCAGCATGCCTTCGAGCAGGATAGGCAGCAGTGGTTTGTCCTTGTTGGACTCCGGGTCGTCCTCGTCCAGCCGTTTCCAGCGGTAGAAATGCTCTTTCGTCGAGGTGATCGAGCCGTACTGTGCATCGTGACCGTTGGAAATAACGACCAGCGCATTCCAGTGGAACAGGTGCGGGATAGTGGCCAGATAATCCTGGAAGTTTTTCTTGTAGGCGCTGTCAATGTGCACCTCGAAACGCTTGAGTTCGATGAACACCAGCGGCAGGCCGTTGACGAAGCCAACCACATCGGGCCGCCGCAGCCATAGCCGCCCGCGTACCCACAGTTCGCGCACGGCGAGGTAACTGTTTTTCTCAGGCTTGTTGAAGTCGATCAGGCGCAGGCGCTTGTCCACCATGCGGCTCCGCACGTCGTCGCGATACTTCGCCGGTACGCCGTCGCGCAGCAACTTGTAGTTGTCCTTGTTCTTGGCGATCAGGCTTTTGGTGATGTCGTCCTGCGTCACTTGCGCCAGAGCCTGTTGGCAGGCATCCTTCGGCAGGCCAGGATTCAGGCGTTTCAACGCAGCCAGCACCTCTCGCACCCGCGCTGCTTCGGTGTCGTCCTTTCGGCCCAGGAGGCTATCGGATCCAAAGTCTTCTTCGTCCTGCGCGAACACGTTGCGCCAACCAAGCTTCTGTTCCAGAAACTCGGTGGTCGGTGCCTGAATCAGCAGGTCTTCGGAATAGTCTTTTTTTGTCATCTTGTTTTCATACGCTTGCGCAATGCCCTGAAAAACGCTTGATAGCCTTTCATTTTGCGTCAACCTGGCTCATATGCGAAGCGCACCATCCAGCACACGTGAGAACGCGATGTCATTATCAAATGGATGCCATGCGTAACGCCAGAGCCAGGTTTTCATTGCGGAACCTATGCGTCGACATTGACCGTGCAGCTTGGCGACGTTTTATACCGTTTCATCCCATTTTGTCCCGGTTTGCCCCGTTTTTTCTTGTAAAGCCTTTAGCAGGATGCTCAAAAATTCCCCGGCACCTTCGGTAACTGGTCTCTGACGGCGACGGATTGGATTCGACAAACCCCTGGAGAAACCTGGGAACCCGTTTCAGGTGGTTTTTTTGGCCCCTTACCGGGATTTTTGCTGCCTTTCGGCAGCCAGCGGGCGGATTTCGCCCTATGCCGCATTCAATCGCCAGCCAAAGATCGTCGCCATCCGGGTCAGGTTGTAACACGCGAA
>WREK01000033.1 GCA_009779355.1 Betaproteobacteria bacterium
GGCGGCTTGCGCAGCAAGACGGGGGGGTGGGTAAAGCGGGTACATGACCCCTGTAGTTCCTCTGGTACGGCCAACGAAAATGCCAACCCTTGCGGGGGGAGGCGTTCATTTCATTCGCTTCGCTCACCCTAACCTATATGGTATACGGCAACCAGGTGTAATCGCCCTGCTACAATATGCGCGGTAGCAAGCGTAGGATGGGTAGAGCGTAGCGAAACCCATCCCAATATTGATGTAAATGATGGGTTTTGCCTGCGCGCTATCCATCCACGCTTGCTAAATATTATATATACATAATTAAATCAAAAACTGCTATAAAACACTATGGTGACCAGACTGCGTCTCTTGGCTTGCCATGGGGCAGGGAAAACAACAAAAATAATTGATATTACTATGCCCTTTATAGGATAATAGTCAAAGCACATAACACAAGAATCCTTGAGGCTGCCATTATGAAAGAAGCAGCCTTGAAGTTGAAGAAGCTGCCTTGGAAGTTAAAGAAGCAGCCTTGGAGTTGCCCATCAAACGGCAACCTTGGAGTTACCATTGACAGGAGGTTTTCCCGTGAAAACACCATCAGTCCCGAAGCAGACTTCGCAAACTATTCGCAATCTCATAAACATCTCCGTTGTAGTTGTGGCTGTTGTAGGCGCGGCCTGTGCTGCTGCACAAGGTAAAGATGAACCAATCCAGCCGATCGTTCCGGTCAAGATCACCAACCCGGCCAAGGTCGAACTTGGCAAAAAACTATTTTTCGATCCCCGTCTGTCCAAATCGGGGTTCATTTCCTGTAACTCCTGCCACAACCTGAGCATGGGCGGGTCGGACAACCTGCCGACATCGATTGGTGACCGTTGGCAGCAGGGACCGATCAATTCACCCACGGTTTTAAATTCCAGCCTGAACTTCGTTCAATTCTGGGATGGCCGTGCCAAGGATCTTCAGGAACAGGCTGGCGGGCCGATTGCCAATCCAAAGGAAATGGCTTTTTCGCATGATCTGGCTCTTGAGGTGTTGAATTCGATCCCACAATACCGTGCGGAGTTCGAGAAGGTTTACGGCAACAAGGAACTGGATATCCAGTTGGTTACCGATGCGATTGCCGAGTTTGAAAAAACGCTGAAAACCCCCAATTCGCGCTTCGACCAATGGCTGAAAGGCAGCAAAAAAGCCATTACCGCCGAAGAGCTAAAAGGCTACGAATTATTCAAAAACAGTGGTTGTGTTTCCTGCCATAACGGGGAAGCAGTCGGCGGCAATTCGTACCAGAAAATGGGTGTGTTCGAACCGTACAAAACCAATAACCCGGCTTTGGGCCGTGCCGAGGTCAGCAAACAAGATGCCGACCGCTTCAACTTCAAGGTTCCGACGCTACGCAACGTTGAGCTGACCTACCCCTATTTCCACGATGGCGCAGCCAAAACGCTCGAAGAGGCCGTGGATATAATGGGCCGCCTGCAACTCGCCAAGAAGTTCACGCCAGAAGAAACTGCGTCGATCGTTGCATTCCTGAAAACACTGACCGGCGAGCAGCCCAAGCTGCAACTGCCAATTCTGCCGCCTTCACAAAACAATACGCCGCAGCCTAAGCCGTTTGACTGATCAGGCTTGAATTACCCCGACAAAACCGCTGCTGGCTTATTGCGGCTGGCAGCGGTTTTTTTTATTGGGATTTACACCATTAACTTGTGGAAACTCTGCACAACCTTTTTTCTGGATTGCTTCGTCGCTTCGCTTCTCGTAATAGGGGTCTGCTCACGAAACGGAAATAATCGTACGCTAAGCGTGCGTTGAAGCTGGCACCCAGCGATAGAGCGTAGGAATGGAGACGCCGAGGTTTTTAGCAACGTCCTTTGGCGGTACACCGCTGGTCAGCAGCTTCTTGGCCGACTCAATCTTGCTGACGGTCATTTTGGGCTTGCGGCCACCCTTGCGGCCGAGTTGCTTGGCGACTTCCAGTCCGGCGCGGGTGCGTTCGACGATTAACTCGCGCTCCATCTCAGCGAGACTCGCCATGACGTGGAAGAAGAACCGGCCAGACGGTGTGCCGGTATCGATGGAGTCGGTAAGGCTCCTAAACTGGACGCCTTGCTTGTGCAGATCGCCGACCAGATAGACCAGTTGCTTGACCGACCGGCCAAATCGGTCAAGTTTCCAGACGATCAGAGTGTCACCCTCGCGCAGCATTTCGAGCGTTTTGGTCAAGCCGGGCCTGTCTGCCCGAGTGCCGCTCACCTTATCCTCGAAGATCCTTTGGCATCCCGCCTTAGTCAGAGCCTCGCGTTGCAGGTCCAGGTTCTGATCCTGCGTCGAGACACGTGCATAGCCGATCAACATGGTTGGCCTTGTTCCTGTTATTCGGCATCTTGGCGCACAGCGGGCAGTTGCTTGAGCAGTTCCGGCAGCGCCGTCTGCACGGTATCCCACACCACATCAAGGTTGGTGTCGAAATAGCCATGGGCAATGCGGTTGCGCATGCCGCGCATGTTGCGCCACGGCACTTGTGTGTGCGTCTGGACAAACTCGGCGTAACCGTCCATCACCTTCGTGACAGCCTCACCGATGATGAGGCTCATGATGACAGCCTGCTGTGTGCGCTTGTCGGCCAGAAAGTCGTCCTTGGCCAGCCCTTCCACGAAACTGCACGCATCAGTTGCGGCCTGCCGTATGTCATCAAGGTAATCGGGTAGTCGGTGGTTCTCGCTCATACCGGCTGCGCCTCTGCGAGCACCTTGGCCCGGAACCTCGGCGGCAGATCGCCGGGCGTCAACAAATCAACGTCAACACCGAGCAGTGATTTCAATTCGTCTTGCAGGCCGCCTAGATCAAATAGCGTCGCACCAGGCAACGCATCGACCAACAGATCAAGGTCGCTGCCATCAAGGTCGGTGCCATGCAGCACTGAACCGAAGACGCGCGGATTCGCCGTGCGAAAGCGGCTTACCATTTCGCGCACTGCACTTCGCTTCATGTCGAGCATAACGGATGGTCGCATGGGCATCCTTTCTTATCGAAACTCATTGAGATGGTATGCAATCAAGAATAGAATTTCAAGAACTATTTTCGAGAATGTCGCGAGTTTTTAATTTGTCCGGTTTTGTAGCACGAGAAGTGTCCGGTCGTCATATTCACCTTGAGGAGGTGAAAGATGAGGCGGACAGAACTGTTACAGGAGACCCGGAAGATGAGGTTCGAGGAAGCCTACGGAGGCTGGAATACAGGGCGGCTCACGCAAGAGGAGGCTGCGCGGCTATTGGGGGTGTGCGAGCGCACGTTCAGGCGCTACCTGGAACGCTATGAATCGCAGGGCCTGGAGGGTCTGCTGGATCGTCGGCTGACGCAGGCCAGCCACCGCGTTGCGCCGCTCGATGAGGTCATGGCAATGCAGGAGCAGTACCGGCAGCGGCACTTGGGCTGGAACATGCGCCACTTTCATGACTGGTATCGTCGCGATGGTGGCTGTCGCAGCTACAGTTGGGTCAAGAAACACCTCCAGGCTGCTGGGCTGGCCGACAAAGGGCGCAAGAAGGGGGCGCACCGCAAAAAGCGCGAGCGCATGCCCCTGCCCGGGATGATGATCCACCAGGACGGCTCCCGGCACGAATGGGTGCGCGGGCAGCGCTGGGACTTGATCGTGACGATGGACGACGCCACCAGCGAGCACTACGACATGCGCTTTGTCGAAGAGGAAGGCACGGCCAGCAGCTTTGCCGGCATCCGGGAAGTGATCCGCACCCAGGGCCTGCCCTGTTCGTTCTACAGCGACCGCGGCAGCCATTACTGGAGCACCCCGCAGGCGGGCGGCAAGGTCGACAAGGGCAACCCGACGCAGTTTGGCCGTGCGCTTGGGCAACTGGGCATCGAGATGATCCCGGCTTACTCGCCTGAAGCACGGGGGCGCTCGGAGAGGGCCTTCGCCACCCACCAAGGGCGGCTGCCCAAAGAACTGGCTATTGCAGGCATTGCCGACATGGCCTCGGCCAACCGCTACTTGAGCGAACGTTACCGGGCACCGTTCAACGAGCTGTTCGCCCAACTGGCGTAATCTTCATGATGTGCTCCTTCCGGTTTGCCTGTGAAAACCTATAGGGTATTTCCATTTGGGCACTTTGATGCCGTCGGCCCGTGAGGGGGCACACGTTGAGATTGCCGGAGAGGGCGCTACGCTCAATACCGATAATGCTCCGCCTTGTACGGCCCCTCGACCGGCACGTCGATGTACGCCGCTTGTTCCGGCCTGAGCGTGGTGAGGTGTGCGCCGATCTTTTTCAGATGTAGGCGGGCGACCATTTCATCCAGTTTCTTGGGCAAGGTGTAGACGTTGATCGGGTATTGCGCTGTTCTGGTGAACAACTCGATCTGCGCCAGCGTCTGGTTGGCAAAGGAATTGCTCATTACGAAGCTCGGATGCCCGGTAGCACAGCCGAGGTTTACGAGCCGCCCCTCGGCAAGCAGGATGATGCGCTTGCCGTCCGGGAAGATGATGTGGTCGACCTGCGGCTTGATGTTTTCCCACTGGTATTGCTTGAGGCCCGCCACGTCGATCTCGGAGTCGAAGTGGCCGATGTTGCAGACGATGCTGTTCACCTTCATTGCCTGCATGTGGGCGTGGGTGATGACGCACACGTTGCCGGTGGCGGTGACAAAGATGTCGCCCTGGCTGGCGGCTTCGTCCATGTTAACCACACGGTAGCCTTCCATTGAGGCTTGCAAGGCGCAGATGGGGTCGATTTCGGTCACCCAGACCGTCGCACCAAGCCCTTTGAGCGATTGGGCGCAGCCCTTGCCGACATCGCCGTAGCCGAGCACGACGGCAATCTTGCCCGCAATCATCGTGTCGGTGGCGCGCTTGATGCCGTCGACGAGCGACTCGCGACAACCGTAAAGATTGTCGAACTTGGATTTCGTCACCGAGTCGTTGACGTTGATGGCAGGGAAGCGGAGTTCGCCCCGTGCGTGCATCTGGTAGAGGCGGTGCACGCCGGTGGTAGTCTCCTCGGTCACGCCCCGAATGTGGGCAATGCGCGTGGAGTACCAGGCAGGGTCGGTTTTCAGCTTCGACTGAATGGCTGCGAAGAGGGCTATTTCTTCTTCGCAGGTCGGCGCCGAAAGCACGGAAGCGTCTTTTTCCGCTTTCACGCCCAGGTGCAGCAACAGGGTGGCATCCCCGCCGTCGTCCAGGATCATGTTGGAGTAACCGCCATCGGGCCACTCGAAAATGCGGTGGGTGTAGTCCCAGTACTCTGCCAGGCTTTCCCCCTTGACGGCGAAGACGGGGATGCCGCGCCCGGCGATGGCGGCAGCAGCGTGATCCTGGGTGGAGAAAATGTTGCAGGATGCCCAGCGCACTTCGGCCCCCAGGGCGATGAGCGTTTCGATCAGCACTGCCGTCTGGATGGTCATGTGCAGCGAGCCGGTGATACGTGCGCCCTTGAGCGGCTGGCTCCCGGCGAATTCTTCGCGAATAGCCATCAAACCCGGCATTTCGGTTTCGGCAATGGCGATTTCCTTGCGCCCCCAATCGGCAAGGCCAGGGTCGGCAATGACGTAATCGTGTTGTGTGGTCATGTCGGAGTCCTCAGTGTTATTAAACAGGGCAGGGTACGTTCAAAGACCGGCCTCGGCGGCCAGTACGGCGGCTTTGTCGGTGTGCTCCCAGGTGAATTCCGGCTCATCGCGGCCAAAATGCCCAAAAGTGGCAGTCTTGGAATAGATGGGACGTAGCAGGCTGAGCGTCTGGATGATGGCTTTGGGGCGCAGGTCGAAATGGGCGCGGACGAGTTCGACGATTCTTTCATCGCTGATTTTGCCCGTGCCGAAGGTGTTGACCATCAGGCTCACAGGCTTGGCGACCCCAATGGCGTAAGCAACCTGCACTTCGCACTTATCGGCAAGCCCCGCCGCGACGATGTTCTTGGCAACGTAACGCCCGGCGTAGGCGCCCGAACGGTCGACCTTGGAAGGATCCTTGCCCGAGAATGCCCCGCCTCCGTGGGGAGCTGCGCCGCCGTAGGTGTCGACGATGATCTTGCGCCCGGTGAGGCCGCAGTCGCCCTGCGGGCCGCCGACAACGAAACGGCCCGTCGGGTTGATGAAGTATTTCACTTCACCCTGAATGAGTTCCTTGGGCAGAACGGGTTTGACGATTTCCTCGATCACCGCTTCCCGCAACTGTTCGTAAGCAATGTCGGGAGCGTGCTGAGTGGAGACCACAACAGTCTCGATGGCCACCGGCTTGCCGTCAACGTATTTGACCGTGAGTTGGCTCTTGGCGTCCGGGCGCAACCAGGGCAACCGCCCATCTTTACGCAGTTCGGACTGACGCTGCATGATGCGGTGAGCATAGTGGATCGGCAGCGGCATCAGGCTCGGTGTCTCGCGCGTGGCAAAACCGAACATCAGCCCTTGGTCGCCCGCGCCCTGGTCGAGGTCGATGCCTTCGCCTTCGTTGACCCCTTGGGCGATATCCGGAGACTGGTTGTTGACTGCCGCCAGCACCGCGCAGCTTTTGTAGTCAAAACCTATCGCAGAATCGTCATACCCGATGCGGCGCACGACATCCCGGGCAATTTCACGGTAATTGACATGAGCCTTGGTGGTGATTTCGCCCGAAATCACCACCAGCCCGGTTGAGACCAGCGTTTCGCAGGCCACGCGCCCGTGCGGGTCGCTGGCGAGGATGGCGTCGAGTACACCATCGGAAATCTGGTCGGCGACCTTGTCGGGATGGCCTTCGGAAACCGATTCCGAAGTGAAGAGAAATTCTTTTGGCATGAACCGCTCCAGAAACAAAAATCCCCGCGAGTTACGGCGTCCTGGCCGGCTCCGGGGATCTGGATGAGCAGCTTGACGCTTTAGCAGAATTTCTAGTCCGCTTGTTGAAGCGGGGCCGCCCTGCAAGTTGTCGAGAATTAACTCAGCGGCTGGCCGTAACTATATGCTTCACTTTTTTTGTGGTCAAATCATTTATTTAAGGTACACCGTTATCGGATTGTTCGACGTGGAATATTTTCATCAAAAACAAACCACGGTTAGAAACCTCCCCCTTTAGGGGGATAATTCCGCTTGGGAGAGGCGTAACCTCTTTCAAGCGCTTTTGTCGCCCGGGCACGGGCGTGGATTGAAACATGCTGGTTGATTTTCTATTTCGCCTGTTCGCCCGTTTACCGCTGTCATGCCTGTACCGCCTTGGCGGCGTGGGCGGATGGCTTGTCTACCTGTGCTCTCCCACTTACCGCCGCCGCCTGCGCGCCAATCTGACGCAGGCCATGGGAGAACCTTCGCGTAAGCTGCTACATCGGGCGATTGCCGAAACGGGGCGGCAGGCACTGGAAATATGCTGGATATGGTTACGCCCGCTCAACACGGTATTGGCGCAGGTAAAGGCAGTCTATGGCCTGGAACTTGTCGAAACAGCCCGTCTCGATGGGGCTGGCATCCTGTTCGTAACCCCGCACTTAGGCTGTTTTGAACTGGCGGCCCACTACTGCGCCCATGCTGGAGGGGCACCGCTTACCGTACTTTTCCGTCCGCCCCGTTTCCGTGCGCTCGAACCCTTGATGCAAGCCGGACGCATACGCGGTTTGGTAAAGACCGCCGCCGCCGATCTGGCCGGGGTCAGACAACTACTCAAGGCACTCCGCATGCATGACATGGTAGGCATCCTGCCCGACCAGACGCCCCAGGCAGGGGAGGGGGTATGGGCGGATTTCTTTGGCCGCCCGGCCTGGACGATGACTTTGGGCGCACGGCTGGCCGAAGTTGAGGGCGTGCGAACCATCTACGTCTGGGTTGAGCGTCTGCCGCGCGGACAGGGTTACGCAGTGCATTATTCATTGCCGGCACAGCCTTGTGAAGGCGGCCTTGCCATGCGTTGTGCAGCGATGAACCGCGAAATCGAACGCCTGATACGGCAACGCCCGGAGCAATACCTATGGGCCTATAACCGCTACAAGCAGCCGCGCGATGTGCCTGCGCCCGAAACAAAGGAACTGTGAACGTGACGCGCTTGGCGATTTTCATCATCTGGTTGTTCCACTGGCTCCCGCTGTCTGTGTTGTCGCGGGCTGGGCATTTTCTGGGAATCCTGAGTTACTTTTCCGTGTTGCCGCGCAAGCGGATTGCGCGCACCAATCTCGCCCTGTGCTTTCCCGAACTCGACGTATCTGCGCGCAGACGATTGCTGCTGCGCCATTTCCAGGCGCTCGGGCGCAGCATCCTCGAACGCGGCCTCCTGTGGTGGGCTTCGCCCGAACGGTTGCGCCGGATCATCCGTTTCGAGGGAGAAGAACATCTGCACGCACTCGTGCAGACGGGCACACCGGTGATCCTGCTTGCGCCGCATTTTATCGGACTCGATGCGGGGGGGGCGCGTGTGGCGATGTCTTTCGATTCCGTTAGCATGTATTCGCATCAAAAAAGAAACCCTGTACTCAACGACCGGCTGTATCGAGGACGCAAACGCTTCGGCGACCAGATACTGCTCTCAAGGCAGGACGGCGTACGCGGTGTTGTGAAGGCAATGAAATCCGGCCGCCCGTTCTACTATCTGCCCGATATGGACTATGGAAAACGAGATGCGGTGTTCGTGCCCTTTTTCGGGGTAGAAGCCGCTACCATCACGGGGCTTTCCCGGCTAGCGCGTTTGACCGGGGCGCGGGTATTGCCCTGTGTGACACGGATGCTACCGGGCGGCGCAGGTTATGTGCTGAAAATCGGCGAAGCGTGGGAAAATTTCCCGACTGCCGATGTTCAAGCCGATACCATCCGAATGAATGACTGGATCGAAAGCGTGGTACGTACCATGCCGGAACAGTATTACTGGGTTCATCGCCGCTTCAAAACGCGGCCTGATGGGCAGGCATATTTTTACTGAATGGTGGAAACCAATTCGATGACTGATGAAGATATTGTGCAGTATTTGCGGGCGCATCCCGATTTCCTGAGCAAACACAATGATTTGCTCGGCGTGCTCACCGTGACGCACCCCAGGCACGGGCACACAATTTCTCTGACCGAACGGCAACTGCACAACTTGCGCGGTAAAATCCAGCAACTTGAACAGAAACTTGCCGAACTGATCCGGTTTGGCGAACAAAATGACGTGATCGAAGAAAAAGTGCATCGCCTCGCCACCTCGTTTCTCGTGGCGGAGGGCTACGATGGCAGGCGTCGCACACTTTTCGCCAACATTTTGGACGATTTCGCCGTGCCACATGTAGCATTGCGCATCTGGAATGCTCCGGCAGGAAGGGCAGGGGAGGAATTCCAACCAGTAGGCAAAGGTGTGCGCAAGTTCGCCGATGGAATGTCCCGGCCCTATTGTGGCACACCGACCAATATCGAAGCCCTGAACTGGTTTGGCGAAATGTCTTCGCACATCCGTTCGATAGCCGTGATACCGCTGTGGCGGGAGAATCGGGTAGGGGGGGTGCTTGCGCTTGGCAGCGAAGAACCCGAACGTTTCTACAGCGAAATGGGCACGTTGTACCTCGAACGTATCGGCGCGCTGGCCGCAGCGGCCTTGCTGACAGAACCGCTATGACCGTGGATACGCCGCTTCCGTCATGGGCCGAGGATTACTTGGTCTGGCTGGCGACGCATCGCCGGGCAGCGTCCTTGACCCTGGAAAGCTACCGGCGCGACCTGCTGCGTCTGGCCGAACTGGCTGGCGAACGCGCACCGCAGACACTGGAGGCCATCGACATCCGTCGCTTCGTTGCCCGCCTCCACGGGCAAGGGCTTTCCGGACGCTCGATTGCACGGGCGCTTTCCGTCTGGCGCGGCCTTTATCGCTGGCTGATCCGCAACCGTGGCGCACGCGACAACCCCGCTGAAAGCATCCGTCCGCCAAAATCACCGGCCATGCTGCCCAAGGCCCTATCGCAGGATCAGGCCAAGGCGCTGCTCGATGCAGGTTCAAAAGCGGAGTCGGCGCTAGAAATCCGTGACCGCGCCATGTTCGAACTGTTCTATTCCTCGGGGCTACGCCTTGGGGAATTGGTCGGGCTCGACCTGGACAGCGGCAGCCGCAACGGCTGGATAGATTTTGCGGAAAGCATGGTAACGGTACATGGCAAGCGCGACCGCATGCGCACGGTTCCCGTTGGCGAACCCGCGCTGCTGGCATTACGGGCATGGATGGGCGTGCGGGCGTCACTGGCAACTGCCGGGAATGAACGCGCGCTTTTCATCACCCGCAGCGGTCAGCGCATGAGCGCAGGCGCAATCCGGGGCCGGTTGCGGCGATGGGTACTGGCAAGCGGGCTGGGCGTGCACGTCCACCCGCACATGTTCCGCCACAGCTTTGCCAGCCATCTGCTGCAAACTTCCGGCGACCTGCGTGCAGTGCAAGAACTGCTCGGCCACGCCAGCATTCGATCCACGCAGGTCTACACCCATCTCGATTTTCAACACCTTGCCCAAATCTATGACTCTGCGCACCCACGTGCACGGAAGTAATTTTTTTACATTGATTCGGCGCGCAAACGATCGACTGGGCGGGCCGGACGGGGCATTGGCAGAACTACCTACACCAATATAGCGAGGGTAACACTGGGGGTAGCATCGATTGCCATCTTTGCGCATACACATTCACACGATTTAAAGTTTACATAATACAAATTATGGTCTTTTTAACTATTGTGATACCTCTTGTGATACCTTTTTTGAGTCTTTGTCATCACATGTTGAGTATCTTTATAGTTAGATAGATGCATATCTCGCACTATGCGTGTTAGGATTAACAAGTTCGTGGTTCATACTACGATCTACCTTCTTCACAACATAAGGAAAACAAGATGAAATTTCCTCTCTTCATTGCGACTCTTCTGGCCTTTGCAGTTACTGCGTGTGATGGACAGAAAGAAGCTCCTCCTGCTCCTCTTGCGGACGAAACAAGCGAAGCCCCCGCTGAACAGGCTCCGGCTCCAGTGGAAGAAGTGCCAATGCCGGTTGAAGAACCGGCCGCTGAAGAACCGGCCGTTCCTGCTGAAGAACCGGCTGCTCCTGCTGAAGAAACGGAACCTGCTCCCGCTGCCAATTAACCACCAAGCAGCTAGTTACGCGGATAGGTCTTTCCGCGTTTCTGAATGTGGATCGTTTGTGCCCCTTTTCCGGCGTAGATAACTACGCCGGAAAAGGGTGTCTGTTCGTTGTAATAATGTACTGCTCCTGATCCGTATCATAATGAGAATGAACGATTCGTGTAGAATCAGTAACTCATGTTCCGGTGAGGAGAATGCTGTGGATGCCCCCAAGATCGACATCTTGAGCGACACATACACGATGTTCGTCCTGTCCATGATCATGGCATCCGTCCTGGCCATACCCGTCATCATCGGTGTAACCCAGGCAGCGGCAATGTGGCGGCTGATAAAGAAGAGTTGATGCGCGCAAAACCATGCGCCCCGTTCCTCCAGCCATCTGCTTCCCCCCAATCCCAATAATTTGACCCTGTCTTTTGACCCGTGTAAGCTACACGCCGTTTCGGCTTGTCGGGTTCTTGGAATAGCAGGCCGGGACAAAATTTTCGCATCTGGTGCCGCTGGACTTCCAGCCAGCGGTTAAACGGGAAAGCGGTGCGCGTCCCCTTGGACGCAATGCCGCTGCTGCCCCCGCAACGGTAAGCGAGTGAGGGTTCGCCTTCATGCCACTGGGCGTTTTTGCCTGGGAAGGCGGCGAATCAAGACTTGCAAGCCCGGATACCGGCCCGGCGCGAACCGATGGAAGTGCCGCGGGGTTGCGGTGCGCTGGTTCTCATGGCCGGGGCGTCGTGTCAGCCCCTCACGGTATCTCCCTTTTCATCACTATGATTTCGGCCTGCGGGGACGCGCGCCGAATGGAGATTGCCATGCCAACACGCAAATATCCGCGCTTATGCTTGTTCGCCGTCGGTTTTCTACTTTCCCCCCTGCCCTCTTTTGCCCAAGTATCATCTGAATCGCCCGAAACCCTCGGTAAATCGCCCGAAACCCTCGGCGAAGTGGTGGTTACCGCAAACCGTATGCAGGAAAGCAAACGCGAAGTCAGCAGCAACGTTACGATCATCACCTCGGAAGACATCAAAGCCTCAACTGCGGCTTCAGTTGCCGAACTGATGGTTCAGCATGGTTTTCATGTCGCGACGACCGGCGGCGCCAGCTATGTTCAGATGCGTGGCATGGGCCGCCTGTCGATGGGTAACGAGCTTGAAAACCAGGTGCTCGTTCTGCTAAACGGCCGCCGGGTCGGCATAAGCAATCTGGCGCTTGCGGGCTTGTCAAACGTCGAACGTGTCGAAATCATTCGTGGCCCCTCGGCGGTTCAATACGGCTCTTCCGCGATGGGCGGCGTCATCAACATCATCACCAGGCGAGGCGATGCCACCAAGCCGTTCGCGTCGGTTGAAATCGGTATCGGCAGCGATTCGCTGAAACGCCAGACAATTGCTTTTGGCGGTGAAGCGAACGGTTTTGATTTCGCTTTCGGTGGCACGCATTCCAGCCGTGACGACGTGACAACCAAAGGCGGGCGGCGTTGGTACCATACGGGGGTTGACAAAGATCTGGATTACAACCTGGATATCGGCTATACCTTCTATAAAAATCATCGCATCGGAATCAATCACAACCAAGGCGAAATCAAGTCGAAACTAGTAAACACGTTGTACTGGCCGGTAGTAGCCGATGGCATCCGCCCTTACAGTGAAAATACGCCCGACAGGCCATACTCTGATTTCCATAACCGCAATACAAACACTGCGTTTTCCTATACCGGATCAACTGACAACAAAAACCTGGACTGGATGGTCAATTACTCTTTTGGAAAGGACAACAACAAGCAAACCAATCCAGTGACGGGACTCACCACCAATAAAGACACCATCGACAACAAAGTATTCAATGCACAGTTGAACTATCACACCTCGCTGTTCACACTGTCCGGTGGGGTTGACCGGTATAAATACGACCTATCCGGGTACAGTGAGTGGAGCGGCGATGCCCCAGAGATGTCGATGCAAGATACAGGCGCCTACTTGACCGGCAAGCTCCGCCTTCTCAATGAGCAGCTGATTTTCTCGGCTGGCCTGCGCCACGACAGATACAGAAATTCGAGTGCCGTGATGCGTACGCAGAAGGATAGCCATACGGGCGGGTCGATGGGCGTCAGCTACCTGCCGCTCGACTGGCTGAAACTGCGCGCCAACTACGCCGAAGGTTTCAGGGTGCCGTCGCCGCAGCAAGTCGGCGGCAGTGGTTCGTACTACATAAGCAATCCATTACTCAAGCCAGAACAAAGCAAAACCTGGGAGTTCGGCGCCGACATCGACTGGAACAATACCAATGCCAGCCTGACCTATTTTCACTCTGACTGGAAAAACAGGATCATTAGCCAACGCGTTGATCCCAATGATCCTTCGAACTGGGATTATCAGTTCCAGAACTTGAAAAAAGCGGAGATCGCCGGGTTCGAAGGATCTGCGCGCTGGAATGTTGGCAAGGCGTTCAAGCAGAATTACAGCCTGACGCCATACGCCAGCTTGACCTGGCTGACAACGCGCAAAAACAAAGATGAGTCGGTATTAATCACTTACCAGGGAGCGAAAAACAATACCTTACCCAATACACCGAAATGGATGATGAGCTATGGCATTGATTACGCGCATCCGGAATTGAAAATCAAGAGCCGACTCAACGCCAACTATTACGGCAAGACGCTTACACAGGATTGGAGCGAGACAGTACCCGTGCCGTATGGCGAATATTTCGCGCGTCCGAGTGGCACAGTCGTCAACTGGAGCCTGGAAAAGGGGCTTGTCGACTTCGGCGGGCGATATGGCAACCTGACCTTGCGCATGGAAATCAACAATCTGTTCGACAATGCAAACGAGATGTACTGGAACTATCCTGAACAGGGACGAAACTTCTACGTCGGCTTGCGTTATGACTTCTAAGGGAAACGCTGATTTATTCCATCCGGACATCGTAGGCGCGGGTTTCAAACACGTCCATGTCCGTTCGTCGGCTTGCAGACCATGTGTCAGGCTATGTTTTGGGCGGGTTTGAAACCCGCACCCGCGATGCCAGAACGCTCAGGAATTGTTCGGCAAAGATGAAAGCAAAAAGTTTCATTGCCCTCCTTGCCTTTCTCACAGCACCGGTGGCCTTTTCCCAGGCCCCGGCGCCTCAGCGCATCATCTCGCTGGACCTATGCACGGACTGGATGCTGGCCTTGCACGTTGAACGGGGGCGCATCGCGGCACTGTCCCCGATGCAGCGCCTCTCGCAGCCTTTCCACCCCGCCCCCTGGATGAAAGGCTCCTGGCCCTCCCATGACGGCAGCCTGGAGAGCATCGCGTCTTACAAACCCGACATCATCCTGACCGGGGAATACTCCGCCATCGGCCTGCGCGAACAATTGCGCCGCCTGGGTTTCCGGGTCGGAGTCCTGCCGCTGGCCAATACGCTCGAAGAAATGCGCGACTATGAGCGCCAATTCCTCGCCTATGCAGGGTTGCCGATGGAACGTGCCGGGGATCTGCCGCCCGCGCGGGCGCCCGGCAAAAAACGCCTGCTGCTGCTTGGCGCGAACGCCATCGGATCCGGGCGCGATACCTTTGAGGATGCCATCGTGACCCATTCCGGCTGGCGCAACTACCTGACCGAGAGTGGCCGCATTATCCGGCTCGACCTCGAACAGATTGCCCGTGACCCACCGGAAGCCGTGCTCTGGGCAGCCCCCTCCGGCGCGGCATTGGCAAATTCCTTTGCCGAGCACAATCTATGGCAGGCGCTCACCCCCCCGCCGCAACGCCTCAAAACCGATTACTGGCGCTGGCAATGCCCAGGCCCCTGGAGCGTGGGCCTCATACGGGAACTCGAACGCCTTGCGCGTGAAGAACACGGGGCGCACACGCCATGAAGTTCCCGGCAATCATGAAGAAAATCCCGCGTACGCCCGCCCTGCTCCTGCCGGGGCTGGTGGCGGTTTTCTTCCTGTCGCTGTCCATCGGCTCCGCACCGGTTCCCGTATTGGACGGGCTGATCGGCTGGATCACCGGCCAGCCGGGCATCCCTGCCCTCGTCATGGGGGAAATCCGCCTGCCGCGCACCCTGCTTGCCCTCTCCGTAGGCGCGGCCCTGGGGCTGTCCGGCGCAGCCCTGCAAGGGTTACTGCGCAACCCGCTGGCCGACCCGAGCCTGACCGGCGCAAGCCAGGGCGCTGCCCTGGGAGCCGCCTTCGTCTTCTACTACGCACTCCTGCCGGGTTTAGGCGTCTTTGCCCCGCTGCTGGCTGGGCTGATCGGGGCGGGACTGACGCTGCTCCTCACCCTCTGGCTTGCCGGACCGGGCCGGCCTGCGCTATTGCTGCTCGCGGGCCTTGCCATTGCCTCCCTCTCCGGCGCAGCGCTTGCCGCCGTGCTCAACTTCGCCCCCAACCCCTTTGCCATGCAGGAACTCGTTTTCTGGCTGCTTGGTTCCGTCTCGGAACGCGGCATGCCGCACCTCGTTTTTCTCCTGCCTGCCCTCGTTATCGGCAGTGCGCTCATCTGGCAGCAGCGCCCGCTGCTGGCCGCCCTTTCCCTCGGCGAACAGGTCGCCACCAGCCTGGGGTTGAACGTCTGGCGAGGCGGACGCATCATCGTTCTCGGGGCGGCAATCCTGGTCGGGGCTGCCGTGGCAACCGCCGGGAATATCGGCTTCGTCGGCCTTATCGCCCCCCATCTGGCCAGGCCGCTGGCGCAAAACCGCCCTGACCGCCTGCTGTGGCCTGCCGCCGCCATTGGCGCAATGCTCGTGCTGCTTGCAGACATTGCCGTCCGCCTCATGCCTCCGGGCCGCGGAATCCGTCTGGGCGTCTTCACCGCCTTCATCGGCACGCCCTTTTTCATCCGGCTCATCTGGAAGATGCGTAGAGAATGGCTTTGATCGAAGCGCGAAACCTGACATTGGAAAACCGCCTCGACTCCGTCTCTTTCAAGATGGAACCGGGCGAAATGCTCGCCGTCATCGGCCCGAACGGCGCGGGAAAATCTTCCCTGCTGCAAAGCCTGGCCGGATTGCTCCCTACCAGGGGGGATGTCTTTCTCAACGATACGCCCCTCACAGCCTTCACCCCTACCGACCGGGCGCGGCAAATCGGTTACCTGCCGCAATTCTGCGACAGCGCATGGGCGCTCGCCGTCGAAGAAATCGTTGCGCTGGGGCGGCTGCCCTGGCATGACCGTGACGTTGAGATTATCCGGCAAGCCATGCGGGAGACCGGGGTCGAAGGCATGGCGCACATCAACCAACTTTCCGGCGGCGAACAGGCACGGGTCTGGCTTGCGCGGGTGCTGGCAAGCACGCCGCGCGTCATTCTCGCCGACGAACCCGTTGCCAACCTCGACCTCTACTACCAGGCCAAAATCATGGACATCCTGCGCCAGCACACCAGCGAGGGGCGTGGCGTCATCCTCGCCATCCATGACCTTGCGCTGGCCGCCCGCTACTGCGACCGCTTCTGCCTGCTCAAACAAGGCCGCATCCACGCCTTCGGCCCGCCTGAAGCCGTCCTGACCGAAGCGGCCCTGTCAGATGCTTTCAGCGTCCCCATCCACGTCGACCTGGCCCACTCGCCTCCCATCATCCTGCCCACTTGACCAAGATAATGAAACCCGAAAAGGATCGTTCCAAACTCTGCTGCTGCTATAGCTTCATCAATGACCCCGGCTGGCTGACCGATTACGAAGTCCTGACCGATGAACTCTCTGCCCAACTCGGCATGGCACTCTCCGCCACCGAAACGGACGCTACGCTGGCCGACCTTTTACCCGACCTGGATCGTCTCCAGGCGCTCGCCCTGCACGCAAACGGTTCCATCCGGGGCAAACTTGCCGTCACCGAAGACGATCTCGGCTGGCTCCATGCGCGCTACGGTCACTTTTGCCAGGAAATCGAATCACTGGAGCCAGACCGCCTGAAAAACTTTGTTCTCCCGCGCGGCCTCGCCCCCGTGCCCGAACTGCACCAAGCCCGCTCCACCGCCAAGAAGGCGCTACGCTGCCTCGTGCGCGTGGAAGAAGAAAACCGCCGGGAAATTCCCCCGGAAATTTCCCGTTTCCTCAATTTAGCGTGCAACTTTTGCTTTCTGCTAACCGTTCTCATCAACCAGCGCCGGGGGGTGGCTGAACCGGTTTTCGTCAGCCGGAGTTACCGGCTCAAAACCGTTCCGTCATACCTATACAAACCTACTCGTTTCTGAGCAAATCTGCTGCTGACTTCCTGCTTCGTCGAGGCCGGTTTCGTTCCGGTCTTTCGACCGGAGCCAGAGCCTTCCTCTCCACAGGCTTCACATCCGGCGGAACTCGCCGTAGGCGCTGTCCATTCGGAACCGGATTTATA
>WREK01000034.1 GCA_009779355.1 Betaproteobacteria bacterium
AGGGGGTCGGGGGGCGGAGCCTCCCGCAAATTTTACGTGCGCTTCCTAAGTACAAACCGCATCCCCCATGTTATGCCTTATGGATGTTGCCGGTATTGTGTTTTTCTGCATGCTATACGGGTAGGATGGGTACGTGGTTTCCGCACTGTTGTGCGGTTTTAACGGGTTTTGAGCCAAAAATAATAGTTTGCTAATTGGGTATATTGTGCGTTATAATTACGGCAGCGTTACGGCAGGATGCGGTAAAGCATTGATTAATAAGCCCCTCCCCTCGCTGCAAGCGGGCGAGGGGGTACAGGTTTTTACACGATACCTTGCGCCATCATGGCGTTAGCCACCTTCAGGAAGCCGGCGATGTTGGAGCCCACTACATAATTGTCGGGGCAGCCGTATTCCTTGGCCGCATTGGCAGCGCTGTGATAAATGTTTTCCATGATGCCTTTCAGGCGGGCATCTACATTCTCAAAGCTCCAGGACTGGCGCTCGGAATTCTGACTCATCTCCAGGGCAGATGTTGCCACGCCGCCCGCGTTGGCCGCTTTGCCGGGGCAGAAGAAGACCTTGTTCTTGATCAGATACTCGGTAGCTTCCAGTGTAGTGGGCATGTTGGCGCCCTCGCCCACTGCAAACACGCCGTTTTCCACCAGCGCCTTGGCATCGTCCAGATTCAACTCGTTCTGAGTGGCGCAGGGTAGCGCGATGTCGGCTTTCACCTGCCACAGGCCTTTGCCTTCGTGGTATTCGGCGTTGGGGCGGTAGTTGAGATAATCGCTGATACGGTTGCGTTTGACTTCCTTGATCTCCTTCGCAATAGCGAGGTCGATACCGTCCTTGTCGAAAACCCATCCGTTGGAATCGCTCAAGGTAACCACCTTGCTGCCCAGTTGAATCGCCTTTTCCGCCGCGTAAATGGATACGTTGCCAGAACCGGAAATCAGCACGGTTTTTCCCTTTATGGACAGGCCGTGATCTTTGAGCATTTCTTCCACGAAATAGAGCAGGCCATAGCCGGTTGCCTCGGTACGTACCAGGGAGCCGCCGTAGGTAAGTCCCTTGCCGGTCAACACGCCTTCGTAGATATTTTTGATGCGTTTGTACTGACCATACATGAAGCCGATTTCACGGCCTCCTACACCAATGTCACCGGCGGGTACGTCGGTATCTGCGCCGATGTGGCGGGCGAGTTCGGTCATGAAGCTCTGGCAGAAGGCCATCACTTCACGGTCGGATTTGCCTTTGGGGTCAAAATCACTGCCACCCTTGCCGCCACCAATCGGCAGGCCGGTCAAGCCGTTTTTGAAAATCTGCTCGAAGCCCAGAAACTTGATGATGCTCAAGTTGACCGACGGATGAAAGCGCAGCCCACCCTTGTAAGGGCCGATGGCACTGTTGAATTGCACACGGTAAGCCCGGTTGACGTGCACATTGCCGTTGTCGTCTACCCAGGGAACGCGGAACAGGATTTGGCGTTCCGGTTCCACTAAACGTTCGAGCAGGCCGACTTTGGCATACTTGGCATCGTTGTCGACCACTAGCTTGAGGGAGTTCAGCACTTCAGTGGCGGCTTGATGGAATTCTGGCTGATTCGGGTTGTTGGCAATCAACTCGGCAAGCACTTTATCTACGTACGACATCCTTTCTTTCCCCCTGTTAAAAGAAAAAAGCAAACCTGTTAAACATACCATAAAAGAGAGCAAAGGTACAGGCTCTATCTGAGCACTGAACACGTGCGGACGCACTCCCTGGCTGGATGTCGGGGTGGTTCAAGTCCTGTAAGACGGGGGATTGTCAGGTTACGCAGGAGAAAAACATGGCAGTACATGAACTCAGGTTCATTTCGACCGCTTCGCGGATACGTGGAAAGCTGCCGGGGTTCAACCCGAGGTTGTTCCAGATGCGCGGATCTATGCGCCGAAGCGCCTGCTCGCTCGGCTCGTCGTAGCGGTCGGCTTTGCTGAGCACGAGTGCGATATGGAGCAATTCCGCTTCGGTGACATGTTTGCCAGCCAGCCGGGGCGTGATTTGCGCGCCAATGATTTCGGCGAAATTCGGAGGCAGTTTCCAATTGTCCATCAGCGCCGCGCCAACTTCCGCCGAATCACAGCCGACGATGCGGCGTTCGACTTCATAGAGCGGTTCGTTCCTGGCATCGGCGATGCTCTGGGCTTCGATGGTCAGTTCGGGCACCGTCTGATACATCACCAGATGGCCGATGTCAGCTAGAAGGCCGATGACGAATAAACGGCTGGCGGCGGGATTGCAAGTCAGAAACGCTAGTTCGCGCGCGGTCAGCGCAGTAACCATGCATCCGATCCAGTACCGCCTCATGTCCATGTGTTGAGGATGGATGCCGATGAACACATTGGTGACCGTGATGGCCAGCACCAATTCGTGTGTCTGCCGCAAACCGAGGACGATAATAGCGCGCTCGACGCTTTCGATTTTGCGGCTGAAACCGTAGAAAGCGCTGTTGACGAGCTTCAGTATCCCGGTTGTGAGTGCAGGGTCTGCCTCTACCAGACGCGCGACTTTACTAATGGAACCCTCCGGCGATTCAAGCTGGTCACGAACCCGGTAATACACCGAGGGTAAGGCAGCAAGCGACTCGATGTAGGTGACAAGTTCTTGGGCGGAGTACATGGGAAGTTTCCATATATATCGTCCCGATTATCGACTATCGCCATGAAAGACGGGAGAACGTCACGCTGGACGGCGTGAAAAAGTGCCTGAAAGATGTAGGGACAGCGGCTTCATTGGGCTGCCCGGATTTTCTTGGACGGGAAACTTTCACTTTAAGGCGGTTTCTATTCAATCCTATACACATCTGAGCATGCATTTGGATTGTTTCGCTACGTTCACAATAACGACAATTGACCTTTTCAAAGAGCCTGTACTGAGGCAAGCGAAGGTGTCATTGCGAGGAGCAAAGTGACGAAATAATCTATGATTGAATCGAAAATACTTTAGCCGGCAAGAGAATGTTATGCTCTGTTCATTTTAGGCACGGGCGTTCCAGCACGATTGCACGGTGAGCAACAGTTCAGTGAATACCTTGGGCGTTCCGGCAACGATGTTGCCGCTCTTGAGGTAGCCTCCTTCGCCATCAAAATCCGCGACGAACCCGCCCGCTTCCTGGATGAGCAGCGCACCGGCGGCCATGTCCCATGGCGAGAGGCCGATTTCCCAGAAACCGTCCAGGCGGCTGCTGGCGACATAGGCGAGGTCAAGCGCTGCCGCGCCGGCCCGCCGTAGGCCGACGCTCTTTTGCGTAAGTTCGCGGAACATGGCGAGGTAGGCATCGATATGCGCGAACTGGCGAAACGGGAAACCTGTACCGAGCAGGGCATCGGTCAGGCGCAGGCAGCGTGAGACGCGGATACGGCGGTCATTCATGTATGCCCCACGCCCGCGCGAGGCGATGAAAAGTTCGTTGGAAACCGGATCGAAGATGACGGCTTGTTCAGGCACGCCCTTGCGGGTGAGCGCGATGGAGACCGCATATTGTGGAAAGCCGTGGATGAAATTGGTCGTACCGTCCAGCGGGTCGATCATCCAGACGTACTCGGCCTTGCGTCCGTCCCCAGCCCCGGATTGGCCAGATTCCTCTGCTAGAATGCCGTGCTCCGGGAAAGCTTCGCGCAGGATGTCGACGATGGCTGCTTCGGCGGCGCGGTCGATTTCGGTGACGAAATCATTGTGAGCCTTGGTCTCAATATTGAGCAGTTCCAATTGGTTGGCGGCTTGGTTGATGATGGACGCAGCGCGGCGTGCGGCCTTGATGGCAATGTTGATAGCGGGGTCGAGATTGGGGCGCATTCGTAGAAACCGTTTCCGGCGTTGGACTGAAAACAGATAATTCTAGTATGAAGAAACTCTCCGCGCTTGACCGTGTCCGTGTAGTGCTTTCTCGTCCCAGCCATCCCGGCAATATCGGTGCGGCGGCACGGGCGATGAAAACGATGGGGTTGAACCAGCTCTGGTTGGTTTCCCCGGCTTCCTTTCCCGATCCTGTGGCTGAAGCGCGTGCTTCTGGCGCGGGGGACGTGCTCGCCGGTGCGCACGTGGCGGGCTCTTTGCAAGAGGCCCTCTCCGGGACTGTATTTGCGGCGGCGCTGACTGCGCGGCGGCGGGATCTGTCGCTCGCGCGGTCTGACCCTCGCGCTGCAGCCGCCGAACTCATGCAATGGAGCCGGGACACATGCGGCGAAGTGGCGCTGGTGTTTGGCAACGAGGCGAGCGGCCTTTCCAACGAAGAATTGGGGCTTTGCTCGTTGCCGGTAACGATTCCGGCCAATCCCGCATACCCTTCGCTCAATCTTGGCGCGGCGGTGCAATTGATGTGCTACGAATTGCGTCTGGCGGCAATGGCACAGGGTGGCGGGGCATCTTTTCTTCCTGTTGAATCTTTGCCCGAACCGGCCACGCATGATGAAGTCGAGCATTTTTTCGCACACCTGAATTCAAGCATCGTGGCGAGCGGTTTTCTCGATTCCGCCAAACCCCGCCGCCTCATGCCGAGGCTGCGGCGGCTTTTCGGGCGCGTACGGCTTGAGAAAGAAGAAATCGCCATTTTGCGAGGTATTCTTTCCAGCTTCGATGCAGGCATGAAGAACTCCCAACAGAAACAGTAGAATGGAAGTCTTGGGGCTGCGTAGGTTGATGTTTTTATTGACAGGTGGCAGCATGCCTGCCTGCAAAGTTTTGATAATCAACATTTCGGGAAACACTTCCATGTTCGAACATTTGCGTGAAGATTTGGCCAGCGTGCGTGAGCGCGATCCGGCTGCGCGGTCGACCTGGGAAGTGCTCACCTGTTATCCCGGCGTCCATGCCTTGGTTCTTCACCGCCTCGCCCATGCGGCCTGGCGGCGGCGTTTTTTCTGGTTGGGTCGTTTCATCAGCCATATCGGACGTTTTTTGACCGGCATCGAGATTCATCCGGCGGCTGTGATCGGGCGGCGCGTGTTTATCGATCACGGCATGGGCGTGGTGATCGGGGAAACTGCCGTTGTCGGTGACGACAGCACCATTTACCAGGGCGTGACTCTCGGCGGCACTTCGCTTTATCGCGGTACCAAGCGCCACCCCACGCTTGGGCGTGGCGTCGTGGCAGGAGCAGGCGCGAAAGTGCTTGGCGGTTTTGAAGTTGGCGACGGCGTACGGATCGGTTCAAATGCAGTCGTCGTTAAGCCCGTGCCTGCCGGATCCACGGTAGTGGGAAATCCGGCTCACATTCTTGTCCCTGACAGTAAACCGGGTTCCGGCCCCGACTCCGAATCGTCGACGGAGTCCGACGGCTTTTCGGCCTATGGCGTTACGCGCAACATGGACGATCCCCTGGCCAGTGCCGTCCACAGCCTGCTCGAACACGCGGCCGACACGGATCGGCGCCTCAACCTCCTCCTCGAACGGCTTGCCCAGACGGGTGTTCATCTTGGCTCGGCAGCAGAGCCGAAAGATGATTTCGACGCGGGTGAATTGTCGAAAATGGTGGATTGAACCGGTTCGCGGCAAAGTAGCTTAACAGGGTGCTCAAAAACTATTTTTTCAGGCGCCAGAGTCCACAAGACAGGTGGACACCTCGAAAAACCCCCTTGTTTCATGGAGTCAGAAAAATTTCCCTTTGATTTCATTGGGAAAATTTTTGCTCTTTTAGTCAAACCCGATGTTTTTCGAGGTGCCCAGGTCAAAATCAGTCCGAAAAGCAGCTTTACAAGGTAGTTTTCGGCCATTTTTGGCCTTGTAGACATAGGTTTCTCCAGTGCTTCAGACTTTTTGAGCATCCTGTTAAGCACGTATCAATTCTCACACAGACGAGGGCGAATTTTTTCACCCCTGGCAATGACTATACGCCGAACCGATGCAGTACAATGGGTTATCTATAACGGATAGCTCAGAATCATGACGGCAAAATCTTTCTACTTCGCCAGCAACGACGCGATGTTCAAGCGTATCTTCGGTGACAGGCACAACACCAGGCATCTTGTGAGCCTGCTGCGCGCCATACTCGACCTTCCCCCCGAGGATTACGCCGAAGTCAGCATCGACAACCCTTTTCTTGCCCGCGAGCACCCCGGTGACAAGCTGGGCATCCTCGACATCAAGGTCAGGACGCCCACGGGCAAGGTCATCGACATCGAAATCCAGCTTTGCAATCACGGCGCCATCCGCGAGCGCGTGGTGTTTTACCTGGCCAGGATGGTGACGGGCCAGGTTGGCGCATCCGATGGGTACTGGAAAATCAAGCGTTCGATCTGTATCTTCATATTGGATTTCAACCTTGTCCCGGAAGGTGCGATCTTCCATAATCAGTATTCGCTACGCGACCACGCGGGGGCGCAATTCACGGATCTGATGGAAGTGGTTACCCTGGAACTGCCCAAGCTGCCAGGTAAGCCGGACGGGACGGCGCTGTGGGACTGGATGAGGTTCGTAGGCGCCCGAGACAAGGAGGTACTGGAGATGCTTGCCGAGAAGAACCCGGAAGTGAAAGAAGCTGTCGACAAGCTGCAAGATCTCAATGCGGACAAGCAGGCGAGGCTGGAGGCTGAGTCGCGCGAGAAACTGCGCCGCGACATCGCGCACTACAAGCTTGATGCAATGAACCAGGGACTGGCAGAAGGCCGGGCGAAGGGGCTGACGGAAGGGCTGGCGAAGGGACAGGCAGAAGGTCGTGCAGAAGGTCGTGCAGAAGGAAAGGCAGAAGGAAAAGCAGAAGGATGGACAGAGGCAAGCCATACGATTGCCCGTAACGCACTACGACGCAACATGCCTGCCGAAGAGGTTATGGCGCTGACTGGGCTTTCCAAAGAAGAAATCCAGTCATTGATGCACTGAATGCTTGATTAGGGCAAACCAGTCATGGCTTGCGCGAAACCACGTGCGAAACCTTTTGCGTCGGCTAGCCCCAGCGCCTTCTTTCTATATGCAGAAGTTCGGACAAGCCGTCTCATTCGGCAAGTATTTGCTGAAGGGTATCCCGGATATGTTGTTGGGCATTGGATGGGATGTTGGAGGCTGTTTGCAGAAGCGAAATTGCTTCCTCGCTTTGCCCGGTCAAATGCAGGCTTTGCGCGAGCGCCGGGTAAGCCGCGTACAAGTCCGGTTGCAGTTGGACGGCTTCCTGCAAGTATTCCACTGCTTCGGAAAATCTGTCGTGTTTCAGGAAAACTTCGCCAAATGCCGCGATGATGTCGGCCCGTTCCGGTGCAAGCCGGGTGGATTGCGCAATGAAATCGCGTGCCTCTTGGAGAAGCCCCTGGCGTACGCAAACAAAGGCCAGGTACGCATACGGCAGAGGGTTGTCCGGTTCCTGCGTCATGGCTGCTGAAAGGCATTCGATGGCGGTCTCAAGGTCTTCTTGATTGAAAGCCTGAATACCTTGCTCAAGCGGAGAACCCGGCGTCTGATGAACGGGAGAATGTTGCTGCTCTGTACCAATGAAAGCTTTGTCCGGGCAAACTTTCTGGCAGCGGGTTTTCCAGCCTTCCGGTGCGGCTGTTCCCAGCATCTGGCCCGTTATTGCCAGGGCTTCTTCGGGAACCCTCCCGGAAAGCCCCAGGCATGGAACGCTGACGGCGGCGGCAATGTGTAGCGCATCGGAATCCGGCGCGACCAGAAGGTCACACAGGGGAAGCACTGTCGCCGCAGAGTGCATCCATGGCAACTGGAGGGAGAGAATACGGCAGTCCGGGGCAAAACCAACGTCGGCGGCAGAAAAACCCTCTTCATGCTCCAATATGACGATGCCGAGTTTTTTATTCTGTTGCAGCAGGCCCGCGATGAATCGCTGCCAATGCGCTTTGAACCAGGTGTGATCCGATGGGTTGTCCGCCATATATACGGCAATCAACCTCTCAATGCCCCCATGCTGGAAGCGGCGAAGCATATGGGTAGCGGCAGGAAAAATTTCTGCGTTTATGGGGTACAGGGAGGGTTGGTTCGCTGTTGGGGAAATGCCGCTGGCCTCAGCATAGGCATGAAGAAGGTGCGATCCACGGCGCGTCTCGCATGTTCCGTTCAGGTCAATGACCATATCATCCGGCAAGGGTTCGTATTGCGTACCGAATACGAGGTCAGCGTCCGGATTGTGCAAGAAAACTTCTGTCTTATCCGTAGAAACCAACACATTATGCTCTGGATAAAGGCGCCGTAATTCACTTAGGATGGGCGTTGTCCAGATTACATCGCCTAATGTTCCGCTCTTCTTGAGAATGATGTTGGGACGTTTCTTTTTGCATGGGCGACGTAAGACGGCAACGAATACTGCATCGCTGTTTTCGTCTGGAGGGCTGTCTGTAACATCCAATATCTCGAAGACGCTCAAATCATGTGAAGGAGCTTTTTGAGTGAAAATAGTAATATCTTCAAAATACTGTTCGAGAAAATTTTGCAACCGTTTGTAATTCCAGTTTGAAAGATGATAAGAATTGATATGTGAACCGTAACGTGTTTCGATAGGTATGGAGATAAGCATCTGACCATCGGGCAGCATTTTATCAATCAGGAGTTCCATGAATTTGTAAGGATTTGGAACGTGCTCAATCGTTTGCAGCGATACGACATTTTCGTAAAGAGAGGGTGTAGATTCAGCAAGGTTAACCAAGTGAAAATCTGTTTTTTTATCCCATACGCCGGTTTTTGCATACCCTACAGCGATTTCAGACATATCCACGCCATAGTATTCCGATACGGTGCCGAGCCGCGAAAATATCACGGCGCCATAACCCGCGCCGCAGGCACATTCCAGTATTTTGCCTGGAAGAATAAGGTTATATAAAAACAAGTAGCATTTGATATGGATGGTAACAACTTGATAAGACCACAAACCGGGAATCATCCGTTCAGCTGTTACTTCAGAATACGGTATGGACGGATTGTGATTCAGCCGATAGTGTGTGATGCCATCGGTTGGCACTAGTTCATTCGTAGGTTCAATGATAGCGGCAGTGAGATAAGCAAGGTTTTCCAGTTCCCAGTTTTTGAAAAGGGAAGGAAAGTGAACGCCGTCTTCTTTAACCAATATACCCAGAATGGTCATGAGATGTTTTTTGTCCGTTGAATGGAGAATGACATCGGCAGCCAGAGTTTTTTTCGTTTCACCGGGTAGCGACACCCATTCAAAGCGGAGGTAGTCGATGCCTCGGAACCACATTTCCTGGAATTCGTCAGCCAGTTTTTCCGTGTAAATCTGAAGCGATTCGATGAGTGGGTGAGAGTCAATTTGGAAGATTTTCGCTACCGATTGGATGTTCGATTCGTTTCCTGTTGTGGCATATAGAAGGTTTGCTGTTTCGAAATCTTGCAGCCTCTCTTTTAATACTAATTTTTGAAAAGAAGTAGCTTCTGCGACCTTGTAAATATTGCCGTTTACAACTTGACAGAATGGGGTTAATTTTTTTTGTGCGAATTTTGTGATGGCGCAAACGGAATCATAAAAGGATATGCTTGCAATTTCCTGACGATACTCCTTCTGAAATGGCATGAAATCCAGGATATTTGAGAATTGATTTCCCGGAATATAGTCGGAATGTAGTGTATCAATGAACTGTTTCAAAAATTCAATGGCTGAATTTTTCCTGCGTAACCCTCCACCATAACTTTCCCAATAAGAGGCGTGTAAATCTTCAATGATGTAAATTCCGCCGGGATTGACTTTTTTGAACAGCGCAAAAAATGCCGAAATGATGTCGCCACTCATATGCGAACCATCATCAACGATTATGTCAAAACTCATATCGTCAAACAGACGGTTCAGAAAAACCTCATCCGTGGCGTTACCAAGATGAAAATGAATGTCCTTGCTGCCGAAAACGAGTTCCAGGCATTTGGGGTTAATGTCCATGCCATGAATTTCCGAGCCTGCCGGAAGGAATTTTTTCCATATTTCGAGCGAACCGCCGTTCTGCACCCCAATTTCAAGCAGCCGTAACGGCTTTCCGGCGTCAAGGTGACGGGCGAGGATTTGATCGTATACAAATGGATAGTGCACCCATTTATGGCAAGCATGTTTCTGATGGTTTTTGTAAATGTCATAGTAGCGCTGCTTTTCCCATATGGTGTCGGTACTCATTGTTTGCTCCGTCTGTCATCAAGGGGTTTGGTTTCGCACCAGCGCTGCCACATGCCACGGAAGGCATCTTCCAGGCTGCGGGCCATGCGCGGGCCGTCGAGCAACGGGCTGGCAATCATCCGCTCACGCAGGTTGGCGCGCAGGCGCTTGAGGCGCTCAAAGTCGTTTGCAAGGGCGACGGCAATGTTTACGTAATCGTCGGCGCTCGATGCCACCAGTTCGTGCAGGCCGACGTTTTCAAGGATTGCTTTGCCCATGCGGGCGGAGAGATGCTCGCCGGGCCAGGTGACGAAGGGCACGCCCATCCAGATGGAGTCGTAGCCGGTTGTGCCGCCGTTGAAGGGGAAGGGATCCAGCCCGAGATCGATTTCGCTGTAACTTTCATAGTATTTCAGCTTTGCGATGTAACCCCGGAATTCCAGTTGTTCGGGATTGACACCGTGGCGCTCGAACTTGCTGGAGAAGTAACGGATGGTCTCATCGTCCTTCCCGCCGATAGCAACGAGAATCAGGCGGGACTGTGGGCACTGGAGGAGGATGCGGCTCCAGAGTTCGATGGTGTGTTCGCTCGCCTTGCGGAAATGGTTGAGGCAGGCAAAGGTAAAAGGAAGGGATTCGCGCTCGCAGGGCAGCCCCGGCAGGATGGCGGCGTTGCTGATGTCGGCGCGTACGCCGTAGCAGTCCGGCAAAGGCCAGGGGGTTTCCAGGCTCCAGCCCCCTTTTTCCAGCACCGGGTCGGGCGGGATGAAGATGTAGTCCATTGCGGACATGCCGCTGGTTCCGGGAAAGCCAAGCCATGTGACCTGGATGGGCGCAGGCTTGCGCGCAACGACATCGCAGCGGGTTCCATCGGTGAAGCCGTTAAGGTCGATGAGAATGTCGATTTCGTCGCCTTCGATGAGGTCTGCCAGCCCATCGTCGCCAATGCCGATGACCGCACGCCATTGCTGCGCATGGGGCTTGATCCGGCGGGTGATGTCGTCTTCTTCGGAAAAATTGTAGTAGATGAAGGTTTCCAGCTTTTCGCGGTCGATGTGTTCGAGGAACGGCCAGATGAAGGCGGCAACCGGGTGGTTGCGCATGTCGGAGGAGAGCCAGCCGATGCGTAGCCGCCGTTCCGGGTCACGGTTGCGGGAGGCAAAAGCGTTGCCCCGAAACTTGGCGCGAAAGATGCGCTCATCGAAGGTTTGCGCCAGCTTGAGGATGTCCGCCGCGCTGATCGAGGAGGCGGAAACCATCGCCCAGAGTGCCTTGGAGTATGTGCCCCGGTGATTGGGGTCGCGCACACGGGCACGGGCAAGCAGTTCCAGGGCCTCGTCGTGGCGGCCCTGGTCGTTGTACCAGGTGGAGAGGTTCATCAGCGCGTGGATATTGTCCGGGTCTTTCTCCAGGACGGCATCGGCAGCCTTGCGTATCTTTTCGCTTTCCCCGCCCTTGGTCAGGACGATGAGCAGGGTGTTCCAGGCGCTGAGGTTGTCCGGGTTGCGTTCCACTGCCATTTCCAGGCTTTCGCGCGCCATTGGGGTCCAGTTCTTGATGGCGAACAAGGCTCCTAGTCTTTCAAGTATCCAGTCCTCGTCCATGCCCAGCGCGAGTAAGTGATCCATCGTGTCGATGGCTGCTATGGCCTCACCGCACAGGATGAGATTTATGACGAGCTTGGCTTGGATGTTGCGGTCATCGGGGGCAGAATCTGCCGCCTGTCGGTAAAAACTTGCCGCTTCGCGGTTGTTGCCCTGTGCCCAGGCCAACTCGCCCATAAGGTCGAATGTGCTGACGGTATCCGGGGCCAGTGCCTGGAGTTTTTTGAGGCAGGCGCCAGCTTTGTCCATATCCTGTTTTTCAATGTAGAGATGCCCGAGGGAGAGCCAGGAATCCGGGTAGCGCGGTGCGAGTTTTGTCGCCCGGTTGAAGGCTTTCAGGGCTTCGTCGGGTTCGCCGAGATGCTGGCATGCCAGGCCGAGCAAGCAGTAGTACGCGGCAAGAGGATGGGGCAGGCGGACGACGTCTTCCAGCACGCGGCGGGCGTGTTGCCAATTGCCCGCTTTCACGTAAGCGCCGGAGAGGCTGCACAGGATGCCGGTGTCTTTCGGGGCTATTTGCCGGGCGGCGAGCAGTTGTTGAAGGGCCGGCCCGGTCTGGCCGAGCTTGCCGAGGGTTTCGCCGAGCTTCTGGTGGTAGTGGGCGTTTTTCGGCTGCAATTCCACCGCGTGGTTGAAAAAGGTGGCGGCAGTGTCCTGCTGCCCGATGCCCAATGCGACTTCGCCCAGCCCGAACCATGCCTGGTGCGCATTCGGTGTGAGGGTGGCGAGTTCCTCGAACAGTGCGCCTGCGCGGCTGTAATCCTTGGCAACGAGGGATTGTTGTGCCTTGGAGAGCAGGTGTTTCTGTTTGACGGACATGCTAAGGAGCCTCCGATTGGCGGCAATCAACCGCAGTGTATGAGGGCAACCCGTCCGATTAAGAGTGGAATAACGCCGGAATAACGGGGCATATTCCCCTCCCAAGGAGGGGAATAACCACCCCGCCCCTTCGGGGCACCCCTCCAAGGAGGGGAATGAATCTGGCACGTTAAATGCTTAGATACCGTCTGAAGGCTCCGCGCGGGCATTTCGCCAAGGGATGACCGTGAACTTGTGGTCACGCGCGGGAGGACGCTGATAACCCTTCGGAGGACATTGAAATGCCGCAAATCATCAATACCAATATCTCGTCGCTGAACGCGCAGCGGAACCTGGACACTTCGCAGAGTTCGCTATTCACCGCGTTGCAAAGGCTGTCATCCGGCCTGCGGGTGAACAGTTCCAAGGACGACGCCGCCGGCCTAGCAGTGGCGGAAAAAATGAACGCACAGGCACGCGGCATGACGGTGGCGATCCGCAATGCTAATGACGGCATCTCGTTGGTGCAGGTTGCTGAGGCCGGGATGAACGTGATCGGCGAACACCTGCAACGGATGCGTGAACTGGCGGTGCAGGCGGCTTCCGGCCAGTATGATTCCGACAACCGTAGCGCGTTGGATACCGAATATCAGGAATTGAAGAGCGAAATTGACCGGGTCATCAGCGCCACCAATTTCAACCAACAGCCGTTGCTGGACGGCACGTTCTCCGCCGGGGTGACCTTCCAGGTCGGGCCGAACTCGACCCCGGAATCGCAAATCATAGTGTCGATCGCCCCGGTTTCTGTTGCTGCGGGTTTCATTACTGGCGTGGATGGGTCGACCGCTTTGAACGAAATTTCCGTGCTCGATACGGCCATCGACAACATCAACACTAACCGTGCATCCCTGGGTGCAGTCCAGAACCGTTTCGAGGGGGTACTCACCCAGTTGTCGGCGTCGCGTGAGTCTACCGAGGCGGCGCGCAGCCGGATCATGGACGCGGACTATGCCGCCGAAACCGCAAAACTGGCGCGCGCACAGGTACTGCAACAGGCCGGGGTGGCGATGCTGTCCCAGGCTAATGCCCTGCCGCAGAACGTGTTGCGGTTACTGCAATAAAGCTGCGACATTCCTCCTTGCGCGCCACCGTAATCCGGAACAGGATCGGGGCGCGTTTTTTGTTCCGGGTGGCGATTGGCAGTGCGCATTGCGCTAAAAGGGCGGGGTACCGGAACCCATGCGTGAAAACCCGCACACTCCGCACAGAAAAAATTGACGAGTAACAGTCGACGGACGTTTCCACCTTAAAGAAATCCCAGTTTCCGCCGTTACCGCATCCAAGCAGACGAGCAAATGGATAGTTCAAGGCTTTTGAAGACAGTCCGGCGTCTTGCTCGAACAAGGTTTGTACCGAAGGAGAAACAAAATGCCCCAAATCATCAACACCAATATCTCGTCGCTCAATGCCCAGCGGAACCTGAACACTTCGCAAGGTTCCTTGAACACTGCGTTGCAACGGCTTTCTTCCGGCCTGCGTATCAACAGTTCCAAGGACGACGCCGCTGGCTTGGCCGTGGCTGAAAAAATGAATGCGCAGTCTCGCGGTATGACCGTGGCGATGCGTAACGCCAATGATGGCCTGTCCCTCGCGCAAACGGCGGAAGCCGGCATGAACGTGATCGGCGAGCATCTGCAACGGATGCGTGAGTTGGCGGTGCAGGCTAGTTCCGGCCAGTATGATTCCGACAACCGTGCGGCGCTGGATACCGAATACCAGCAATTGAAGAGCGAAATCGACCGGGTCATCAGCGCCACCAAGTTCAACGGCCAGGAGTTGCTGACTTCAACAAGCCCGTTCTCGGCTGCTGTCGATTTCCAGATCGGCGCGACGACGACCGGCGAATCGAAGATTGGGATCAAGATTGATACATTGACCCTCAATGCCGGGGACATCAGCACGAATGCCAGCACAGCCTTGAATGAAGTTTCCGTGCTTGATGCGGCCATCGACAAGATCAACACCAACCGTGCATCCCTGGGTGCAATCCAGAACCGTTTCGAGGGGGTGCTCACCCAGTTGTCGGCGGCGCAAGAGAACACGGAAGCGGCCCGCAGCCGGATCATGGATGCGGACTACGCTGCCGAAACCGCGAAGCTGGCGCGTTCGCAAGTGCTGCAACAGGCTGGTGTGGCCATGCTGTCGCAGGCAAACGCCTTGCCACAGAACGTGTTGTCACTCATACGATAGACGAAGTGGTAACCGGTACAAGCGGTTGAATACGGGGGAGCACCAGCCAGGGGGCTGGTGCTCCCAACGGAACAACCAAAGAGGGTCGAATTGTGGAAACCATAGGTATCAACGGCACCATTGCAGGAGTGGGGTTTCCCTCTCGCGCCTCGCAGGCTTCGCCGCAGTCCCCCACGTCCCGGACGATGGGAACTGTTGACGTACCCGCTGCCTCGGATACCGACGAGGCACGCGCTGGCAGACGGAGCCAGGAAGCTGGCTCCGACACGGCAAACCTGAGACAGGCAGTGCAGGAAAGTGTGGAAAAGCTGAATGAATTTATCCGTCCTTATGTGACTTCTTTGCAATTTTCGATAGATGAAGACCTGGGCAAAGTAGTCGTCAGAATCATGGATGACGAAACGAAGGAAGTTATCAAACAGATTCCCTCTGAGGATGTGTTGGCATTGGCCAAGGCGCTCAGCAAAGTATCGGGATTGTTCGTGAAACAGGAAGCATGAAAAGGCCGGAGAAAACTCTTCGGGTTGTGCGCATGGGTGCAGTTCTTCCCGTGTGCAGTTGAAGGAGGCAGGTAATGGCAACAATCACTTCCCTGGGTGCAGGCTCCGGGCTAGGTCTGGAAGGCCTGCTTCAGGATCTCATGAAGGTCGAAAGGAGGCCCCTTGATGAACTGCAAAAGAAAGTCTCCTCTTTCAATACGCAGATTTCCGCAATGGGTACGCTGGCAAGCAAGCTTTCGGCGTTGCAAACGGCGGGCAAGAATCTTAAACCGGATTTGTTGCAGTCTGCGCTGGACAAATTCAGCACGTTCAAGGGCGCGGTCGGCGATGAAAAGGTGGCCTCCGTTTCCGTAGGGAGCGGCGCATTTTCCGGTAGCTACAGCCTGGAAGTGAGCAAACTCGCGCAGGCGCAGAAATCCTTTTTCAATAGCAGCAGTTTCGATGGCGACCCGATCAAGTTTACCTTTGAAGATTCTTCGAAGAACTTTACGGTATCGCCATCGAGCGGCAGCCTGACCTCGATAGCGAATGCCATCAACCAGGCGGACAAGGGCGTCACAGCGACCGTCATCAACGGCACGAATGGGCAACAACTCGTCCTGACCGGCAAGGAGGGTGAAGAAAACGCCTTCACCGTCAGCAGCGCAGGAGCGACAGGTGGCCCCATCAGCCCCATCAATGAGATACGGGCGCAGGATGCGGAACTGAAAATTGACGGGGTCGCGGTCAAAAGCTCCTCCAATACCGTCAAGGATGCGGTAACGGGTTTGAGCATCCAGTTGAAAGAACTCGGTTCCACGGCCATAAAGGTGGAGGCGGATCACACCGAAAAGCTCAAGAAAGGCCTGGAGGATTTCGTCAAGGCGTTCAATGACGTCATAGGCACCCTCAAGTCGCTGGGGTCTTACAATGCCGACACGAAAGCCACCGGGGCGCTCAACGGCAACAGCATATTGCGTGAGGCGCAGTCTACGCTTCGCAGCCTGGTATCTGACCAGAACAGCAGCTTCATGGACAAGGATGGCTATGCCATGACGCTCGGCAAGCTGGGCATCACCTTCCAGAAAGACGGCACGCTTTCGATAGATAACGACAAGCTCACTGCGGCGATCAATGATGACCCTGGATTGATTGCCAACTTCACTTCCGAAATCGGAAACCGCTTCAATACCGGCCTGGACAAACTCTCGGGAACGGGCGGCATGGTCGAGTTGGCCACGAATGGCATGCGGAACAGTGTCCGAAATCTGGAAAAACGCCAGGAAACGTTGGAAGCCAGGCTGCTGGGGGTCGAGGAGCGTTATCGCAGGCAATTCACTGCTCTCGATAACCTGATATCGAGCATGAACAGTACCAGCAGCTATCTCGCGCAGCAGTTGGCCTCCATTACACCTAAGAGCTAAATTGATTCTGCTACCGATAGAAGGAGAGAACCATGTTTGGCAAACCCGGCAGTCCGGCCAAGGCTTACGCAGACCTGGGGCGCGAATCCGACATCAGCACGGCCAGCCCTCACCGGCTGATCGTACTGTTGTTCGAGGGGGCTGAAACTGCAATCAACGTTGCCAAGGTGCATGCGGAGCAGGGCAACATCGCGGAGCGCGGCACAAGTCTCTCCAAGGCCATCGATATCATCAGCAATGGTCTCAAGGTGAGTCTGGATATGGAACAGGGCGGCGAACTGGCGGTACGGCTTTCGGCCCTGTACGACTACATGGTCTCCAGGCTGTTATGGGCGAACATGAAGAATGATATTCCCGCCATGAAAGAAGTGCTTTCCTTGCTTGGCGAGATTCATGATGCCTGGAAACAGATCGACCCCGGCAAGCAGAAATAGGGGGCGCTCTCCCACTGAGTCCTGTGTCCCCAGACCAAAAAAAAGGGAACTATACGTTTAACACCCTTTTTATTTGTAAATCGTAGTTGCAGAGTCTTGCAATCGAAACCTTCCAGCCTTGCAATCAGTGCAGCTTTCGGTCAGGAATAATTGCGACTGTCCGG
>WREK01000035.1 GCA_009779355.1 Betaproteobacteria bacterium
CTGGATTGTTTCGTCGCTTTGATCCTCGCAATGACTGAGCAGGAAAGTCAATGGATTCAACCAATACCGTCATTGCAAGCGAAGCGAAGCAATCCAGTGTTGGGGTTATGCAGGGGTTCCTTATGTTACTGGGCAAAACTTTGTGGTTGACGGTGGATTCATTATGCGATGACCACCTGGAACAACAGGCTCAGATCACGATTAAGCCTTCCGATTAAGTCGGGCAGAATGGGTAGAGCGGCTGCAAAACTCATTATTTGATATATATCAAGATTACAATAGGTTTCGCAAGCTCACTCAACCTTGTTTGCTTAGCCAACGGCCATGTGAAAATTTCAACCTGTGACATTATCACTACCCGTTTTTGTGCTATACTGATCAGATACGATTCTGGGTCAGGCGGGTTTTATCAACTTTGATTGAATAACCAGGTTTCGCCGGATTATTCCAGCACTTTTTCTTTGAGGTGAAATCATGGGCAATCGCTTCGCAAAACAACAAGCACTATTCTTCGCCGCTGCATTCCTTTGCTGCGCTTCCGCTCAGGCCGCCAATGCCGATGTTGCTGATGCGTTGATAAGGCGCAACAATTGCAGCAAATGTCATGATATTGAAAAAAAAGATAAAGACGGTCCTTCTTATAAAGAGATCGCAAAAAAATACCGTGATGATGCACAGGCGGAAAGCAAACTCGTTGAGCACCTCACTACCGGCCCAATGGTGAAACTCCCAGACGGATCAAAAGATGAGCACAGAATAGTCAGAACCACTCCGGCTGACGATATGGAACAGATAAAAAATCTGATACAGTGGATACTTTCTCATTGACGCAATGCTCGAAGACTTCATCTCTGAGGTAAAGGTAATGAGATACCCTCATCCCTCGTAAGTCGAGGTGAGTAGTTTTGGTTTAGTCTTCAACATATTAGGGAAACGCTGATTTATTCCATCCGGGCAGCACAGGTGCGGGTTTCAAACACGTCCATGTCTGTTCGTCGGCTTGCAGGCCATGTATCAGGCTATGTTTTGGACGGGTTTGAAACCCGTACCTGTGATGCCAGAACGCTCAGGAATTGTTCAGCGTGCCCCTAGGGAACCCCTGCATAACCCCAACACTGGATTGCTCCGCTTCGCTTGCAATGACGGTATTGGTTGAATCCATTGACCTTCCTGCTCAGTCATTGCGAGCGAAGCGAAGCAATCTCGTGCCGGGGCAATGCAGGGGTTCCCCAGACTTGCTTTTCCGTTGGGAAACTATAATAATGTTGGGATTCGCAAGCCTATAGCCTATATGCACTGGAGAGAATTATGCCAATGTTTCTTATTATAATTATCTCTGGCTACATACTTATTAATTCCTATTTATTTGTTCGCGGATGGCAAATTCTTCCTTCCGAGACGAGCTTTCGTCTGGTTTACGCCATTTTGTTTTGGCCGGTCGTGTTATCTTATTTGGGCAGCCGCGTGTTCGAAAACATTCTGCCTTTTTCGCTCGCGGATGTTATGACGTGGATCGGGTCATTCTGGATAGCTGCGTTTATTTATCTATTCCTTGCCGTGCTCGTTCTGGATGCGCTTCGCGCCGTAAATCATTTTCTGCCGTTTTTCCCCAGTTTTGTTACGGAAAATTACGCACGGGCGAAATACGTAACGGCAGGCGTTGTTCTTGGTGCGGTTGCGTTAACGTTGATAGTCGGGTTTATCAATGCCCGCACTCCGCGCGTCACTGAATTGGAGATACCCATCAACAAACAGGCCGGAGAACTGAAAAGCCTGAACATCGTCATGGCTGCCGATATTCACGCAGGAACGATTGTCGGGCATTCCTGGCTCAAACAGATCGTTGACAAAATTAACGCGCAATCTCCCGATATCGTCCTGCTGCCGGGAGATATCATCGACAATAATATAGCGTTGCTCGTCCAAAAAAATACAGGCGAAGAGCTGAGGCGCATTCAGGCGCGCTACGGCGTTTTTGCCGCACTGGGAAACCATGAGTACATCTGCTGCGGTAGCGAAGCCGCAGTCCGTTACCTGACTGAACACAGCATCACCGTGCTGCGCGACCAAAGCATCAAAATCGATGATTCCTTTTTCCTTGTCGGTAGAGACGACTACGCGATGAGCCGCTGGACCGGAGAGAAGCGCAAAACCCTGGAAGCTCTGATGGACGGGATTGACAGACGGTTTCCGATTATCCTGATGGATCATCAGCCTTATAACCTGCACGAGGCAGCAGAAAACAGGGTGGATCTGCAGTTGTCGGGACACACCCATCATGGGCAGTTATGGCCTGTCAATTACATCACCAAGGCCATGTACGAACTCGCGTGGGGATATAAGCGCATCGGGGATACACATTATTACGTAACAAACGGCGCGGCCGTATGGGCTCCGTCCGTACGGATAGGAAACCGCCCTGAAATCGTTTTTATCCGCCTGAATTTTCAATAAATTTTTTATGCTTTTAGCATTCATCGTAAAACTGATTTCGCTTTGCTCGCCCCAACCTGCACACGCCTATTGGGTGTAATATGCATCATTTGGACAAACAAAGCATCGTTTGAGATTGTAGAATACTGGGGTGAAGCGGCGGTGACTTTTAAAACACTGACAACGCTTCGCTTGCTTAGAAGTTGTACTTGCTCCGCCATTACTCAAGGCACAATACCACGATAGGAACTTGTATGCAGCCCAAGACCATCACTGAACAGCTTTTCTTCACCACGGTGCAAATTGATACCATTACAATAAATAATGAAAATTGCACTGGCACTGGGTTCATCTTCAGCTACACGCTCAACGAAAACAAACAGGCTCTGTTCATTGTCGCGAACAAACATGTCGTGATGAACATGAGCGAAGGTCATTTTTCGTTTCTGAAACAGAAGGACGGACTACCCACACTAGGCGACAAACTGGTTCTGTCCATTGGACAGCAGGATTGGGCTGCCATGTGGTTCGGGCACCCGGACGCAGGCGTTGACATCGCTATCTGCCCTCTGATGCCACTCATCGATTCAGTGAAAAAGCAGCGCAACATTGATTTGTTCTTTCGTGCTGTGGGGATGAGCATGATTCCCACGCCTCAGCAGGAAATGGAATTGGACGCCACGGAAATCGTAACATTCATTGGATACCCAACCGGAATATGGGATAAGAAAAACTTCCTGCCCGTTGCCCGTCGTGGGGCTACCTCCAGTCCCATCCAAGTGGACTTCAATGGTTCGCCATGCTTTCTCATTGATACATCAATGTTTGTCGGCGCTACTGGTAGCCCGGTTTTCATCCTGGATCACGGCCCCAGGATAACTAAGGATGGCGAATTCGAAAGCGATTCCCGGTTCTACTTTGTCGGTGTCATTGCCAGGGTATTTTGCCGCACGTACTCGAACCAGATAGTCTCTGTGCCGATTCCCACGCAATCCCAACCGATAACGGAACAGCATAAAATGATTGACCTCGGTGTCGCATTCAAGGCGCGCTCAGTGGTCGAAACAATCGAAGCGTTCTTTAAATTGAAATCTCACCACATGGACACGCCGGCGCCAGCATCCTTACACGCTCCTGCCGCAAAAGATATGGAAACCCAAGAAGCACTGGATAATCCACAATTACCTACAGACGCTGGCGACGCGTAATCAACCCGGCCTCCTCAGTAGTCAGGCCTGCCACCCGGGTCGGCGCAACCAGTTGCAGTACACGCGGAACACGCCCCAAATTCCAATTATCGCGCGCCCACGCCCATACTTCCTTAACGGAAGCACCGCTTAACCCCTCAGGCGGATTCTGCCCAAGAAAACCTAACCCCGCCGCCAACATGCTTGGTGGCGGGCCTTCGTCTACCGCCCGTGCCAGTGTCTGCTTGGAGAGTTTTTCTCCAGCGGCGCTTAACGCCACCGGCAAATGCGCGTAAGCCGGGACGGGCAGGCCGAGCAATGTTTGAAGATGAATCTGGCGTGCGGTTGATCCGAAAAGGTCAGCCCCGCGCACTACGTGGGTCACCCCCTGTTCGGCATCGTCGACGACCACGGCAAGTTGGTAAGCGAATATCCCGTCGGCGCGAAACACCACGTAATCGCCCACATCGCGCGCAAGTTCTTCTTCCTGCCAGCCCTGGACGGCATCCGCGAACCGGACAACCCCCCCTGCCCTGACCCGCCACGCCCGTGGCCCTGCGCCCGGTGGCAGGCCGTTCCGGCAAGTGCCTGGATAACGCCTGGAACCGTCGCGGACAAGCGTGGAATCCGGCACTTCGGCCAACTCGCGCCGGGAGCAGGCACAGGGAAAAACATGCCCACCCGCCTTGAGCCGTTCCAGCGCACCCGCGTAAACCTCGGCGCGGCGGCTCTGCCATAAGACTTCGCCGTCCCACTCAAAGCCGAAACGTTGAAGTGTAGCAAGCATCGCCTCAGCCACACCGGGCGCGGCGCGCGGGGTATCAACATCCTCGATACGCACGAGCCAGCGCCCCCCATGGCAACGAGCTTCGAGCGCGCTACCCAGCGCGGCAATAAGCGAGCCGAAATGCAACGGGCCGCTCGGCGTCGGGGCAAAGCGGCCCACGTAAAGGGGATGAATGGAATCTGCCGGAGCCGGGCGCTCTCTCAACGCGCCGGGGCCAGCAGCACACGCATTTTCTGCATGGCGCGCGCTTCGATCTGGCGGATGCGCTCGGCGGAAACGCCGTATTCGGAAGCAAGTTCGTGCAGGGTGGTGGCATCGCCCTCGGTAAGCCAGCGCCGTTCCACGATGTCGCGGCTACGCGCGTCGAGGCTGCCAAGCGCCTGCCGTAAACCTTCGTCCTGAAGGCGGGCATACTGCGTTTCTTCGATCACGGTGGAAGGTTCGGCATGCGGGTCGGGCAGATAGGCAATGGGCGCGAAATGTCCGTCCTCGTCGTCATTGCTGCCCTCCAGCGAAACCTCGCGTCCACAGAGCCGGGTTTCCATTTCGGCCACCTCTTCGGGTTTAACGCCCAGACGGGTGGCAATTGAATGCACTTCCTCGCGGTTCAAGGTGGAACTGTCCTGCTTCATGCTGCGCAGGTTGAAAAACAGCTTGCGTTGCGCCTTGGTGGTGGCGATTTTCACCAGCCGCCAGTTGCGCACGATAAATTCATGGATTTCGGCCTTGATCCAGTGAATGGCAAACGACACCAACCGCACGCCGCGCGTGGGGTCGAACCGCTTGACCGCTTTCATCAGGCCGATGTTGCCTTCCTGGATCAGGTCGGCGTGCGGCAACCCGTAACCGAGATAACCGCGCGCAATGGATACCACCAGCCGCAGGTGCGACATAATCAATTGCCGCGCCGCGTCGAGGTCGCCATGTTCCTTGAGCTGCGTGGACAGGTTCATTTCTTCCTGATCGGTGAGCATGGGCAGGCGATTGACCGAGCCAATGTACTGGTCAATGCTGCCAACGGCGCACGGGACGGGAAACGACAGAGCTTGATCCATGGGTGTAAAACCTCCTCAGCGCGGCATATTAGCACTCTATGTCGTAGAGTGCTAACGACATTATTCACGGGTTGCACATCCGCTACAGATAGCCTTCTCCCGCATCATTATGGAAACGCTGAATAATTCCTGAGCGTTCTGGCAGCGCAAGTGCGGGTTTCAAACCCGCCCAAAACACAGCCTGACACATGGTCTGCAAGCCGACGAACGGACATGGACGTGTTTGAAACCCGCACCTGCGCTGCCCGGACGGAATAAATCAGCGTTTCCTTATATGCACTGAAATGCTCGTAGCGCCAAAAAATCTCATGGACTCCATTGACAGAGAAAAAACACGAGAGTAGAAAGCAACAACTCAAGGAATTCCGAATCCCGTTATGTCTATCGTTTCTTCTTTCCCGGTCAGCAGCGTCAGTGTCGTCGTACGACGACGCAGGTTCCTCGCGCCGTGATTGGGAAATAACAGGCATAGCAAAGCCACTAACCCCCGCCAGGCGCAAGCCGGCGGGGGTTTTACTTTTCCCGACAGGAAACCCGCGCCGAACGCCACCCATGTAAAGGAGATTGATGTATGGAACGCATGACCGGAGCCGAATTGACCATTCGGCTATTGGAGAGACAAGGCATCACCTGTATTGCCGGTATCCCGGGTGGCGCTAACCTGCCCTTGTACGATGCCCTTTCCCACAGCCTCCGTATCCAACATGTCCTTGCCAGACACGAACAGGGGGCGGGGTTCATCGCGCAGGGCATCGCCCGCTCCAGTGGCCGCCCCGCCGTCTTTTTCGCCACTTCCGGGCCAGGGGCCACCAATACGCTGACGGCTCTGGCGGACGCCAAAATGGATTCCATCCCCATTATCTGCATCACCGGCCAAGTATCCCGCCCCATGATCGGGACGGACGCGTTTCAGGAAGTGGACATCTACGGTATGTCCGTGCCCGTGACCAAGCACAACTACCTTGCGCGCACGGCGGAGGAACTGCTCCACATCATTCCGGAGGCTTTTTCCATTGCCTCCAGCGGCCGCCCCGGCCCGGTGCTCATCGACATTCCCAAGGATGTGCAGACAGCAAAGCTGGAAATTGCGGAACTTCCGCCTCCGGGCATGCCCAAAGCCCCAATCGCGCCTGATCCCGCTCTGATCCGGCAAGCGGCAGAGCTTATCAATGCGGCTGAACGCCCCTTGCTGCTGCTGGGCGGCGGTACGAACCATCCTGATACGGCGGCCCTTGCCCTCACCCTGATGGAAAAGTGCGGCATTCCCGCCACCATGTCCCTGCATGGGCTCGGCGTAGTCCCCTTGGAGCATCCCCTCTCCCTCGGCATGCTGGGTATGCACGGCGCCCGTTACACCAATATGCTCCTGGAAGAATGCGATCTGCTTATCGTGGTGGGCGCACGATTTGGCGATCGGAGCACTGGCCGTATGGATCGTTTTTGTCTCAATGCCAAGGTTATCCATGTGGATACGGACGCCGGGGAAGTGGGCAAACTTCGTGAGGTGGAAGCAGGCATCATCGCAGATGCCTGCCTGACCCTTCAGTCCCTCTTGCCCTTCCTCAGCATGCGGCGCCGCGAACCCTGGCTCGACCGCGTGGCTTGCCTGAAGGCGACTCACGGAATGGCCGTAAAAGACACGGGCAACCCTTGCTCGCCTTATGGAATTATCCGTTGCGCCGCCTCATTGACGGATAGTCCGGTCATCATTACCACAGACGTGGGGCAGCATCAGATGCGCGTGGCCCAGGTCTTTCCTTTTACCCGCACACGTCAATGGTTGACCTCGGGCGGGCTTGGAACCATGGGGTTCGGCCTTCCCGCCGCCATCGGCGCTGCTTTGCAGCATCCCGAAGCCACCGTGCTCTGTTTCTCCGGAGACGGAAGCTTGCTTATGAACATTCAGGAACTGGCCACCGCAGCCGAGCAACAGGCCAACGTGAAGGTTATCCTGTGCAACAACAATGGACTCGGCCTTGTGCAGCAGCAACAGGAACTGTTCTTTGGAGGAAGGATTTTTGCCTCGGAATACACACATGCAGTGGATTTCCTCAGCATTGCCAAGGGTTTTGGCATACCGGCCTTGAACTTGAACCTCAGTGGGAATCCTGAGAAAGATCTGGAAAACGCTCTGCGCCGCAAGGGGCCTTGTCTCGTGGAAGTGGGTATCCACGCCGAAGACAAAGTGTTTCCAATGGTGCCTCCGGGCGCAGCCAACATCGAGATGATAGGGGGAGAGCATCATGCCTGACGCCACCACTGCTATTGAAACCCTCGTAACATTACGCCTCACCGTAAACAACCACCCCGGCGTCATGTCTCATATATGCGGACTATTTGCACGGCGCGCCTACAACCTGGAAGGGATTCTGGTCACCCCGATCAACGGTGGCTCCACCTGTAGCGTGTGGCTGATGGTCAATGAAGACAGCCGCATGGATCAGGTGATCCAGCAGGTTCGCAAACTGCATGATGTCCTGGACGTACGCGTGGAAGAAACGGGCAAAAACGTCTTTGAGCGGTTGAACGCGTGCCTGGAGCCCTCCTTTGCCACGCCCAGATGACGTCCCTTCACTTGGTTGCGTACGGTTTTTGCCGTATCTGCTGCCCCAATTTGCGCCTTTCCGCCGTCAATCTGGCATTCTTATAGTTTTACCTGAAAATTTCCCTCTATCCAGCCACCTTTAGCGAGTCTCCCATGTCCGCTGCCACTGCATCACCCACGCTGAAAGCCGAAATCCTTGCCGAAGCCCTGCCCTACATCCGCCGCTTTTCCGACAAGACCATCGTCGTCAAGTACGGCGGCAACGCGATGACCGACCCGCATCTCAAGGAATGCTTTGCCAGAGATGTCGTCCTTCTCAAACTCGTTGGCCTCAATCCGGTGGTCGTGCACGGCGGCGGGCCGCAGATCGAGAGCCTGCTCACGCGGATCGGCAAAAAAGGCGAATTCGTGCAGGGCATGCGCGTGACCGACGCCGAGACCATGGATGTTGTCGAAATGGTGCTCGGCGGCCTGGTCAACAAGGAAATCGTCAATCTCATCAACCAGAACGGCGGCAAGGCTATCGGCCTTACCGGCAAGGACGCGAATTTCATCCGCGCCCGGAGGCTGCTGATCCAGAAGAAGGATGCGCCCCTGGGCGATGTGGTCGACATCGGCCAGGTCGGCGAAATTTCCCATATCGACCCCAGCCCGATTGCGCTGCTCGATAAGGGCGATTTCATCCCAGTCATCGCGCCCATCGGGGTCGGCGAAGCGGGCGAGACGTACAACATCAACGCCGACGTCGTGGCGGGCAAGCTGGCCGAAGTGCTCAAAGCCGAAAAGCTGGTGCTCCTCACCAACACCCCCGGCGTTCTCGACAAGTCAGGCCAACTTCTCACGGGCATCACGCCGGCTCAGATCGACGAAATGGTAGCCGACGGCACACTTTCCGGCGGCATGTTGCCCAAGATCGGCTCCGCACTCGATGCCGCACGCAGCGGCGTAAAGTCGGTGCACATCATCGACGGGCGGGTGGAGCACTGCCTGTTGCTGGAAATCCTCACCGACCATGGTGTCGGGACGATGATCAAGGGCAGTTGAACTCAGGCCAGCTTGCTTTCTACGAACGCCACTAATGTCTCAACGGTAGCAAAGGTTGAACCGTCGATTTCGTCGTCACCGATGATGAAACCGAAATACTCTTCGAGCAGGTTCAGCACACCCACCACTGCCATCGAGTCCAGTTCGGGCAGCACGCCCAGCAGCGGCGTGTCAGACTGAAATGTCAGCGCACGCCCTTTAAGACCCAAGGTTTCATCAATGATTGCCAGCACTTTTCGTCCGGTATCCACCAATTTGAAGTCCCTCAATTCTCGACTCAGGTTCTCTTCGCCTATAAAGGATGCCCATTCGTCAGGGCGCCGTTATTATAGGCAGTCTTTTTCCGGGTTCAACCTTATACCCTAATGCAAAACGGCAGCCAGGATATCAAATTGTCAGAATAATGTAGCGCCTTCTTTATGCCCGCAACGCTTCTTCATCACCTGATTCGCTCTTGCGCCACGTGTACGCCCGAGTCCATCGCCCTGCGCGCCGGGGATCTTTCCCTTGATTATCAAGAGCTTGAAAGCGCCGTCAATGCTTTCGCGGGCGGACTCGTCCGTCTGGGCCTTACCCGGGGCGAACGGGTTGCGGTCTGGCTCGATAAGCGGTTTGAAACCGTCATTGCCTGCTTCGGCACTGCGGCAGCAGGCGGCGCATTCGTACCGGTCAATCCGGTGCTCAAGCCCGCGCAGGTCGGCCACATCCTACGCGACAGCGGCGCATGCGTCATCGTCACCAGTCGCGAACGTTTTGCCGGGCTTGCGGATACGCTCGCCACTTGTCCCAACCTGCGCCATCTGGTGCTGACCGGTATGCCGGATGTCATCCCAACCGCCCATGCGTTTGCCAGGCATGAATGGGACGAAATGCTGGCATTGGCTCCGCAAACGCGCGGCCACCGCGTCATCGACGCCGACATGACCGCAATTCTCTATACATCAGGCAGCACGGGGCTTCCCAAAGGCGTGGCGCTGTCTCATCGCAACATGGTTGCCGGGGCGCGAAGCGTTGCCCTTTACCTCGAAAACCGCACAGACGATGTATTGCTCGCAGCGCTGCCGCTATCGTTCGACGCCGGTTTCTCTCAACTGACCACGGCCTTTGCCGTAGGCGCGCGGGTGGTGCTGCTCAATTACCTGCTGCCGCGCGACGTGTTGAAAGCGATGGAAAGCGAGCGCGTAACCGGCCTGACTGCCGTGCCGCCGCTCTGGATACAACTCGCGCAACTCACGTGGCCTGCAAAAATCGATGAACATCTGCGTTACTTCGCCAATACCGGTGGGCGCATGCCGCGCGCCACGCTGGAGCGTCTACGCGCCCTGCTGCCCTCGGCCCGACCCTACCTGATGTACGGCCTCACCGAAGCCTTCCGCGCCACTTACCTGCCGCCTGAAGAAATCGACCGCCGTCCCGATTCCATCGGCAAAGCGATCCCCGATGCCGAAGTTCTCGTATTGCGCAAGGATGGCAGCGAATGCGCGCCCGATGAACCGGGCGAACTGGTGCAACGCGGCTCGCTGGTCGGCCTCGGGTATTGGAACGACCCCGATAAAACCGCCGAACATTTCAAACCCCTGCCTCCGCTGGCCGACGCCCGCGCCTCAGCGCTGATGACGCCGGAAATCGCAGTTTTTTCCGGCGATACCGTACGACGCGACCAGGACGGCTTCCTATATTTCATTGGCCGCCGCGACGGTATGATCAAAACGTCGGGATATCGGGTCAGCCCTACCGAAATAGAAGAAATTCTTCACGAAACGGGGCTGGTTGGGGAATGCGCCGCTTTTGGCCTGCCTCACGACACGCTGGGACAAAGCATCGCCGTAATCGTCACTTTTGCCACCGGCTGCATGATTGAGCCGGAAGTACTCGCGGCACAGCTTATGGATAAATGCCGTAGCCATATGCCTTCTTACATGGTTCCATCCAGAATCGAGGTTCGCCATGGAATATTGCCGCGCAATCCCAACGGCAAAATCGACCGCGCCATATTATTCCGTGAGTTGTGCAAAATGGACGGCCAGGCTTTGGGAGTTCGCGTAGAGTGAGCGAAAATTAAATCAGGGCAGTTCGAAGCCGGCGGGATGCCATCCCGGTTTCCAGACCTGCAAAATAGAACCCATGACAGGACTCGTCCGGGACTATGAACTCGATCGCTCCCTTGCATGCCCCAATGAAGCTGTTCCCCGTCAATAATGGCGAACTGATTGTCGGCGGGATACCCCTGAAACAGTTGGTCGCACGTGTCGGACGCACGCCGTTTTATGTGTATGACCGCAGCCTGCTGACACGCCGCGTCGAAGAACTGCGCGACGCGCTGCCCACCCGGCTGAAACTGCATTACGCCATCAAGGCCAACCCGATGCCCGCCGTGGTCGCACACATGGCGGCGCTGGTCGATGGTTGCGACGTGGCATCCGCCGGGGAACTGAAAGCCGCACTCGACTCCGGCATTGCGCCATCCAATATCAGCTTTGCCGGACCCGGCAAAAGCGAAACCGAACTCCAGCAGGCCGTCGCCGCCGGGGCACTGATCAACGTTGAATCTTTCCGCGAAATCCCGCTCCTGGCGGCTGCATCGGAGGCATTGGGATTGCCCGCGCGAGTAGCGGTGCGCATCAACCCGGATTTCGAACTCAAATCCGCAGGCATGAAGATGGGAGGCGGCCCGAAACCCTTTGGCATCGATGTCGCCAGGACGCCCGAATTGCTGAAAACCATCGGGGAAGCCGGACTCGCATTCGAGGGCTTCCATCTCTTCGTCGGTTCGCAGAACCTCCGGGCCGGAGCTATTTCCGAGGCATTGCGCAAGAGTTATAGCCTCGTCACGGAACTGGCCGCCGATGCCCCCGCGCCGATCAAGGTCATCAACCTTGGGGGCGGCTTCGGTATCCCGTATTTCCCGGGTGAGCAAAGCCTTGACCTGACCCCAATTGGAACCACGCTCACCGGCATTGTCGAAGAAGCCGCGAAAACGTTCCCGCAGGCCGAGACCGTCATCGAACTTGGCCGTTACCTGGTCGGCGAGGCCGGCCTGTACGTAAGCCGCATTATCGACCGCAAAGTCTCGAACGGCGAACTCTTCCTGGTCATCGACGGCGGCATGCACCACCACCTTGCGGCTTCCGGCAATTTCGGCCAGGTGCTACGCAAGAACTACCCGGTTGCCGTTGGCAGCCGTATGCACGCGATCAAAGCCGAATCCGTCACCATCGTCGGCCCGCTCTGTACGCCGCTCGACATCCTGGCTGAGCACATCGTTCTGCCGCGGGCCGAACCGGGCGACCTGATCGTAATTTTCCAGTCTGGCGCTTATGGCGCAAGCGCAAGCCCGCAAGGATTCCTGGGGCATCCGCCACCGCTGGAAGTGCTCGTGTAGGGGTGTTGCGCGCAACGCCCCTACGGCACAAACCAGCAGCGCATGTTCATGACAGCGCGGAGAAAAACCTGCAAAATCGGGACTTTCAGAACACTTCACCCCGAATGTAGGGTATTTGCCGCATGAATCTCCGCATATTCGCTCTCCTGGGCATCGCAGCCTTCATCGTCGCAGGCGTTTTCATCTACTTCGAAAAGCCCCTTGCCCCCGAAGTAAGCTTCACAACGTTGCAAAACGAGCGGCTCACCACAACGGCGCTACACGGCAAGGTGGTGCTGGTCAATTTCTGGGCCACGACCTGCTCGACCTGTATCGAGGAAATGCCGGATCTGATCAAGACTTACAATAAATTCGCCACGCACGGGCTGGAAATCATCGCTGTGGCAATGGATTATGACCCAGAGGCGCAGGTACGCGCTTATACCGCCAAAGCCGCGCTACCGTTCAAGGTGGCACTGGATGCCGATGGTGAGACAGCGCTCGGTTTCAAGGGTATACGCATGACACCGACTACTTTCCTTATCGACCGCCAGGGCCGCATCGTGCATACCTATCTGGGCATACCCGACTTCGGCGCACTGCATGCGTTGCTCGAAAAACTGCTGGCTATGCCTACTTGACGCAAACCGGTTCAAATGTTGCGTCTCATCCGTTTTGGTTGTCCGTTTGGATTTCGTGGCCAGCAACCTCCCTCAGGAGGGAGGCTTTGTCAGCAGTCTGTCCCGCCGAAGGCGGGTGCGGAGACGGGGCTTGTCGCGCACCAGGGCGATTACGTCTGTTTGTCATATATCATATAGGTGGGCACCTCGAAAAACATCGGGTTTGGATAAAAGAGCAAAAATTTTTCCAATGAAATCAAAGGGAAATTTTTCTGACTCCATGAAACAAGGGAGTTTTTCGAGGTGCCCAGGTTGTGGTGAGCGAAGCGAACCACCCCACTTTGCTGTACGCTGGGGTTCGTTCTGCTCACCCCATCCTATGATTTACTGGATAACAGCAATTGTGTTATTTTTGCTGACAAAACGCACCTATCAGGTTATAATATTAAGAAAATTGCACCCGGAAAAATAGGAGGTTTTGTTTATGGCTCAAACAACATTTAGTGTTCGGATGGATTCCGAAATAAAAAAACAGTTTGATGATTTCTGCGCAAAAGTCGGCATGAACACAACCGTTGCTTTTAATATGTTTGCGCGCGCCGTCCTACGCGAAAAGCGTCTACCTTTCGATGTCACAACAGAACCCGATCCGTTTTACAGCGAAAGCAACCTTTCTCATCTTCGTCGCGGCGTTGCCGCCCTCAACAGCGGAAGAGGGGTTGAACACGACCTCATTGAGGTATCCGAGTGAAAATATCCTGGTTTGATGAGGCTTGGGAAGATTATGTCTATTGGCAGACACAGGATAAAAAGACCATTAAACGGATCAATGAACTTATAAAAGACATCAAGCGAAACGGTTATATCGGCACCGGAAAACCGGAACCCTTGAAGGGTGAATTCAGTGGGTTTTGGAGCAGGCGAATTGATGAAGTCAACCGTTTTGTGTACCGGATAAAAAAACGGCATCCTTGAAATTTTGTCCTGTAAAGGACATTATGACGATTAGCACTCCCCAAGGATTTCGTACCATCCTACGCGGGCAATCCAGGGCGTTTCATGCGATGTAAACGCTCCTGGATTGCCACGTCGCTTCGCTCCTCGCAATGACGCAGCTGAAGAGCCAATAGTTTCAACCGATGCCGTCATTACGAGCGAAGCAATCCAGTGTTTTAAGTTTTGCAGGGTTTCTTTTTACGTTGATGATATGTCAACCCTCATCCTCAAAATTGCGATGGGTTTCGCTACGCTCTACCCATCCTACACGGCTTCATCAATGCCTTGGGGAAAACCTGTACCCATATCGGCCGTCATCCTGGCGCCTGCTCACCCCAACCTATATGGTATATGGCGAACAGGCGCAATCGCCCTATGTTGCGCACCGGGTCAATTGCCCACCGTCAATTCTTCTCTGCTGGGAATCTGTTCCAGGATGGTCGGCTGAATGATGCTGCGCAAGCGTTCCTTATCTACAAAAATCTCCGGCGTTCCCAAAGGACGCGGACCGACTTCATAAGCGCCGAAACGGAATATCAGGCCGCCTTCCGCGATGCGCCAATTCCTGTTCAAACGAAAAGTATACAAGGGATTGGTAAAATGCGCTTTGATGGCTTCATTCGGCAATTTCCGCTCCTTTACCAACCAGACGCGGAAAGTTGCCCGCTGAATGTCTTCAAGGGTCTTTTCCTGGCCGGGCAGGATGAGATCGTCGAATGTCAGAATCCTGCGCGTGCGGGTATCGACCACGATGAAACCACCCGATGGGCCTGGCGGATGGGCATCGTACTGCCGGGTCAATTCATGCTCAAACGAAAATTGCAGATATGGGCCATAAAGCTCCGGCCGGGGCAATCCTGACGGGGAAATGGAACTCTCCCCGTAGCCTGCCAGCTTCGCGGTAAATTCGACTATGGGGGGTTTTTCCGCGCTGCCATATTCGCCTCCCTTTTTCACCAGACGCTCCAGCTTGCTTTTATAAAGAGTATCCCTGCCTTCACGGATCGGTTTTTCATTCAACCGTTCGGCAAACATCGGCAGGATGATGTATTGGGCAATCAACTGATTCATCCAGGGTGTTTTTTTATAGTACGGATACATCAGCCGCGCGCGGGAACATCTGCTGGCATCCGACTCCATCCCCTCTTTTCCGGTGTAACCACCGGGACAGAAACCGACTGTCAGGGTTTTAAAGGTCGGATGTGTCAAGTCTTCCTCAATAAAGACTCTTTTCATCACATTAGCGTTAGCCTTTTCTTTTCCTGCCGCACGAACCGTTCCAGAAAAAAGTGTCAGGCAGGCCAACGCCATGATCACGGCCAAACCCGGGTAGAGGCTGAAAAAAGAGAACCGTTTCATACTCATGTGTCCAGCTTGAGGGGCGACGATGATCGCCGAACCAAGGTTTCCAGCGTAGCGCGTAAGGGTGCATCCGGTGGCAAGGTGGCGGCAAAAGCCCCGATCTGCGCGCGTGCGGCATCTGAAACGACCCTTGCCGGAGGCGGGCGCCGCGTGGCGGAAGGTTCTGGCAACCTTACCTTGACCTGGATGTGCCGCAACGGATAACCGGCGCGCGCAAAATGATCAAGCAGAGAGGGAATCATCTGTTTGAGCCGCACCGCAACGGCGCTGCCGCAAGCACTGACCGTCAGTATATCTTCCTTCAGATTGGCAACGTGACAAGCATTACCGCATTGTGCCGAAAGAGCAGCCACGAGCACATGTTGCAGACGCCCAAGACGGGCAGCATGATCCTGAAGGCGGGCAAGTGGCGTATCACCTTCAGCGTAGCGATGCAACAATGATGTACTCATTAATCCGGGTACTCCAGGCGTGCGGGCGTTGACATGATAGACTATTTGTTTTCCCTGCATTTAATTCCATTCCATGATCACTGGCCTACTCAAAAAAGTATTTGGTTCACGCAACGATCGCCTGATCCGTCAGTACTCCCGTACCGTTGCACGCATCAACGAACTCGAACCTTCGCTCTCGGCGCTTCCCGACGAAGCCCTTGCTGCCAAAACCGTTGAATTCCGCCAACGGCTCGCCCAGGGCGAAGAACTCAACGCCCTGCTGCCAGAGGCATTCGCCGTGGTACGGGAAGCAGGTAAGCGGACACTCGGCCAGCGCCATTACGATGTTCAGTTGATAGGCGGTATGGTACTTCACGCAGGCAAAATATCCGAGATGCGCACTGGCGAAGGCAAGACATTGGTCGCCACGCTGGCGGCCTATCTCAACGCCCTATCTGGCAAAGGCGTGCATATCGTCACCGTCAACGACTACCTCGCCAGCCGCGACGCGGAATGGATGGGGCAAATCTACAGCTTCCTCGGCCTCACAACGGGCTGCAATCTGGCGCGCATGAGCCACGACGAGAAGCAAATAGCCTACGCGGCAGACATCACCTACGGAACCAATAACGAATTCGGTTTCGACTATCTGCGCGACAACATGGTTTATTCGGCAACTGACCGGGTACAGCGCGGGCAACACTACGGTATCGTCGATGAAGTGGATTCCATCCTCATCGACGAAGCGCGTACGCCGCTCATCATCTCCGGCCAGGCCGAGGATCACACTGAACTGTACGTGAAGATGAATGAAATCGCCCCGCTCCTGAAACGCCAGGAAGGCGAAGGGGACAACGTGACCGTGCCCGGCGATTTCACCGTCGATCTCAAGGCTCACCAGGTGCTGCTTACCGAACAGGGGCACGAATCCACCGAAGGTCTGCTGGTCAGGATGGGGCTGCTGCCCGAAGGGGCGGGACTTTATGACCCGGCCAACATCCTGCTCGTGCACCACCTGTATGCGGCCTTGCGCGCCCATGTGCTGTTCCACAAAAATCAGCACTACGTGGTGCAGAACGACGAAATCGTCATCGTCGACGAATTCACGGGCCGCCTGATGACGGGGCGGCGCTGGTCGGAGGGGCTGCATCAGGCGGTCGAAGCCAAGGAAGGCGTCCGGGTGCAGTCCGAGAACCAGACGCTCGCCTCCATCACTTTCCAGAACTACTTCCGCATGTATGGGAAACTCGCGGGCATGACCGGCACTGCCGATACCGAAGCCTACGAATTCCATTCGATCTACGGGCTGGAAACGGTCGTGGTTCCCACCAACCGCCCCTCGAAACGCACGGA
>WREK01000036.1 GCA_009779355.1 Betaproteobacteria bacterium
CACGGCACCGGACTCCGGGCGCAGGACATCGGAATCGAAATCAAAATTCACGCCGTAAAGCTGCACCTTGCCTGTTTTTTCCAGGCTCTCCTGCATGGCTTCAGTCGCGGTCTTTTCTTTCTGGCCGGTGACGGCGCAGGGGGGATGGATGTTGGAAACGCGGGTGAGTTTCACCCTGAAAGCGTTATCCCCTTCCTTGCCGCCGGGCTTGGCATTATTCATGATAAGCAGATAACCAGGAAATTGGGCTTCCGCGATTCCTTTTGAGACAGGCACATGCGCCATCGCCCCTTGGCTCTGGCTGCCGTCCTTGGCGTAGGTGCGCGTGAAGCGGAACACATTGTTCTCTATGCCGCCCGCCAAATCGCCAAGTACTTCACTGATAACTTCCAGGCCAGCTTTCCCTCCGTGACCTGACCCATACACATAGCACCCCTTAATTTGCCCGTCTTTCTGGTGAAAGATCAGGAAAGGACTGTAGCCAGTTTCTTTTTGCTGGTTCACCATGTCGCGATTGGCTGGAAGTTCCTGGCCACTGCTCCCGATAATGTGATAGATCCCGCTAAAATCCGTCCGTAGTTCGACAGGCTGGTCGAACCGGCCATAGGCACTCAAACGGGAAAGCCGGTAGCTTGCATATTTATCTGTGCTGAACAGGGTGACACGCGCGTAGCGCCCAGAAGCCTTCTGTTTGAGCGGGATGGAAAAATCATACTTAGTACTTGAAGCCGTAAGATAGGCTTCGGGCACATCAAACCTCGCCACGGTTTGAAAATTACCGTCTGGCGACTGGGAGAGCGCGAATTCAATCCGGCGCGGCGTACGGTTGCGGCCTCCTTCAACCCCGGAAACACGGAAGGACTGTATCGTTGCAGGCGCAGCAAATGCATAGAAAAGGGTTGCTTCTTTTTCTCCTTCCCTTTTATCGAGATCATCTTGCATGAATGGATTCCCTGTCTGTCCGTGACTGATCCCTTCGATCTGGTTGGAGATATGATCAATATCTTCATTCTTCTGTGCAGGCGTATAGGGGTACCCGCCGTTGAAAAAGTTCACCACGTCGATCAACTCGCCGCTGTTCGCGGTAGCGGCAGGTGCAGTTGCCTGTGCCATGACATTGGCAGACAAAACCGCGCCCAAGAGCAGGATGAACGTTTTCAGGGAAGACATAGGAGACCTCATTGCCGGTAAAATATTATTTTATCATGAATTAGCAGAAAAGCCATACACCATACACATATCACAAACTTCACTTATGCGTTGAAACATCGCCAAAATTCTCCAAAGTCTTGCCCACTGCCGCATCCATTTGGGCTGCGAGCGCCGTATTTCCGGCAGATTTCATGGCATCTTTACCACTCTGGCCCGCTAACGATTTTGAGGCCGCTGCTGTCTGATTTCTCAGGATATCGCCATAAAATGTATACAACCCAATCGAACCGATAGCGATGACCGCAACGATGATGATGTATTCCGTCATGCCCTGACCGGCCTGACGAACATAACGGCGGACATTCTTCAGATTCGTAAGTTTCATGCTTTACGCCTCGTTTCAGGAACTGAAATTTCCTGTTTCCTGTGGCACCACAGGAAACAGGAAAACGTTACTGCTTGGCAGTCTTCTGGTCGCCAAAATTGGTCAGGTCTCTCGTGGTGGATTGAGCGTTTGCTGCATTACCAGCAGCAGTGCCAGCAGCTGTGTTCTCCTTATCACCTTTCTTACCAGCCAACGACAGCGCTGCCGACGCCGTCTGATTACGCAGCGCATCCCCAAAATATGTATACACGGCAATCGAACCGATGGCGATGACCGCAACGATGATGATGTACTCCGTCATCCCCTGACCGGCCTGACGAACCTTGCTACGGATTTTTGCAAAAAGACTTTCCATGTGGGTGTTACCTCCAAAATTTTAAAAAAACGTTACTGCTCCGAGTAAAACAGGGTACTTGCAATGAGCACCTCTTCACTCACCGGTTACCAACATGCCCTCAGTAAGTACCTGCGCGCCTTCAGACGGCCCAGACAATACCCATGCAACTGGAGTGTCACTTTGACGCTCTTATTGTGCATTTCGATGCCATGTCGGCTAATCTTTTGTAACAACACTTACGTAGTTTCTACAATTACGCCTTTTTCAAGTTAAAAAATCACGAAACAAGTATCAACAAAAAATTTTTCCATTTCTATAGGAATAATTACCAATATACACAGCCGCATTGCATACTATTTCTCCTAAAATACCTGCTCAATGAGTTTCAGAAAATAGAAAATTTATTTCTGAATTCATGACACATATTTATTCCAGTGCCTGTAAAGCTGGCGCAGTTTTTATTTCGCACACAAATACCAGGGCACCTCGAAAAACTCCCTTGTTTCATGGAGTCAGAAAAATTTCCCTTTGATTTCATTGGAAAAATTTTTGCTCTTTTGTCCAAACCCGATGTTTTTCGAGGCGCCCACCAGTCTGAAAAGAGAAGATGCGTATGTGTTAATGGCGTTTTATCACTGCTTCACATGCTTTTTGCTGTTTCATCAATTTTATGAAGCTTGATATATTCGGCAGAATATTTGTCGAAATTTTTCCTGCGTTTGTTCCGATATTTTCCTTGATAAAAACCGTTGCAATCTTCTGGATATGATGAATAATTGATGCACGTTGATGGCCTGTTTCTATTCAGGGTATCTCGGACAGTTTTTAACACTTTTATTAATAATAGTAATTAATATGATGTGAATTTATAATCAAAATAGGAAACAACCTTCGCGTATTGAAAGCGCTTTAATCAAACAACCCAAACTGCTTATCCGTCCCTTCTTCCTCGCCGCCCTCTTCCACATCCACGAAACGCACACCCACGCCCAGCAAACGCACCGCCCCTCCCCGCCGGGCGTGCGCCTCGTCGAGCAGCGCGCCCCAGATGGCCTCGTTGGGGGACGTGCACACGCATTCGGCGGTGGTCTGGGTGAAATCGGCAAACTTGACCTTCACCATCACGTTGTGCACGGGCCTCGGAGCCGACAAATTGGCAAAGCGCCGACGGAATTCCGCAATCAGCAATGGCAGCCTGGCATGGCAGGCGTCCAGGCCGGGCAGGTCATGGGCATAGGTATGCTCCACCGACAGGGACTTGCGGATGTGATCCGGCTTTACAGGGCGCATGTCGATGCCCCGGCAAAGCTGGTAGAGCGTAGCGCCAAAGCGCCCGAATTCGCCGACAAGGCGGGCCATGTCCCAGGCGCGCAGGTCGCCACAGGTCTGTACGCCGCGCTTTTGCAACCGTGCCGCCGTGACCTTGCCGACGCCGAAAATTTTGCCCACCGGCAAGGCGGCAGCAAAGGCATCGGCATCCTGCGGGCGGATGACGAATTGCCCATCGGGCTTGTTCCAGTCGCTGGCAACTTTGGCCAGAAATTTGTTTGGCGCAATGCCCGCCGATGCGGTAATGCCTACTTCCGTGCGGATCCGGGCGCGGATTTCTTCGGCCATCCGCGTGGCCGAACCCTGGCAGCGGTCAATGCCGCTCACATCCAGGTAGGCTTCGTCGAGAGAAAGCGGCTCCACCAACTGGGTGTAATCGCGGTAAATGGCAAGAATCTGCCGGGAGGCTTCGCAATAGCGGCGGAAATCCGGCGGCAACAGGATGAGTTGCGGGCATTGCCGCAAGGCCCGCGCCGTCGACATCGCGGAACGCACGCCAAAAGCGCGCGCCTCGTAATTGCAAGTCGCAATGACCCCGCGCGCCTCGGCCTGCCCGCCTACGGCAAGCGGTTTGCCGCGCAACGCTGGGTCGTCACGCATTTCGACCGCCGCGTAAAAGCAGTCGCAATCGCAGTGAATGATTTTGCGCATGGGTTCAAATCCACCCAGAACCTGTGCGTCACACCATCACACGGCCCCGCCCCTAATTGTCCCTCACGCAATCGACGTAATATTTGCCGTCTTCCCCTTTCACCAGCCCGTGAATATCCGTCTCGAACCCAGGGAATGTGGCATTGAAGTCGCGCGCAAAGGCAAGGTAGCGGACGATGGTGGCGTTGAAACGCTCGCCCGGAATGAGTAGCGGGATACCTGGCGGATAGGGCGTCACCAGCATTGCCGTCACCCGCCCTTCCAGGTTGTCGAGCCTCACTCGATCGATTTCGCGGTGCGCCATGCGGGCGAAGGCATCAGCGGGTTTCATGACGGGCATCATGTCGGAGAGATACATCTCGGTGGTCAGGCGCGCAACGTCGTGTTTTTTGTAGAACTGGTGAATCTGGTCGCACAGTTCCTTGAGGCCGACCCGCTCATACTTTGGATACTGCGCAATGAACTCGGGCATCACGCGCCACAGCGGCTGATTGCGGTCGTAGTCGTCCTTGAATTGCTGCAATTCCGTGAGCATCGTGTTCCAGCGGCCCTTGGTGATGCCGATGGTAAACATGATGAAGAACGAGTACAGCCCGGTTTTCTCGACGATGATCCCGTGCTCGGCCAGATACCTGGTGACGATTGCGGCCGGGATGCCGGTATGGTCGGCAAAGTCGCCGTCGACATTCAGGCCCGGCGTAATAATGGTGGCCTTGATCGGGTCGAGCATGTTGAAACCCGGCGCAAGATCCCCGAAACCGTGCCAGCGTTCGTTGGCGCGCAGCATCCAGTCTTCCTGGTTGAGCAGGCCGTCGTCGTCGAGATGATCCGACCCCCAGACATGGAACCACCAGTCATTCTCGCCATAATCGCCGCCCACCTTGCGCATGGCGCGGCGAAATTCGATGGCCTCGGCCAGCGACTCATTGACCAGCGCCGTACCGCCGGGCGCTTCCATCATCGCCGCCGCCACGTCACAGGACGCGATGATTGCGTATTGCGGCGAAGTCGATGTGTGCATCAGGTAGGCTTCATTGAAGATGTCACGATCAAGTTGGCGGGTCTCTGAATTCTGCACGAGGATTTGCGACGCCTGCGACAGCCCGGCAAGCAGTTTGTGGGTCGACTGGGTGGAGAAAACCATCGAATCCCGGCATCGCGGGCGCCCCTCGCCAATGGCGTGATAGTCGCCGTAGAAGTCGTGGAAAGCCGCGTGCGGCAGCCAGGCTTCGTCGAAATGCAGGGTGTCGATATGGCCGTCAAGCATTTGCTTGATGGTTTCGACGTTGTAGAGCACCCCGTCGTAAGTCGATTGCGTAATGGTCAGGATGCGCGGCTTCTTGTTCTTCGCACCGGATGCAAAGGGGTTGGCTTCGATTTTTTTTCGGATGTTTTCGATGCGGAACTCTTCCAGCGGGATCGGGCCGATGATGCCGTAGTGGTTGCGGGTCGGGGTCAGGAACACCGGGATCGCCCCTGTCATGACAATCGAATGCAATATCGATTTGTGGCAATTACGGTCTACGACCACGATGTCACCGGGCGCGACCGTGGTATGCCATACCATCTTGTTCGATGTCGATGTGCCGTTGGTGACGAAATAAAGCTGGTCGCAACAGAAGATGCGCGCCGCATTGCGCTCGGAAGCCGCCACCGGGCCGGTGTGGTCAAGCAACTGGCCGAGTTCGTCAACTGCGTTGCACACATCGGCGCGCAGCATGTTTTCGCCAAAAAACTGGTGGAACATCTGCCCGACCGGGCTTTTCAGGAAAGCAACGCCGCCCGAGTGCCCAGGGCAGTGCCAGGAATAGGAACTGTCTGCGGCGTAGTGGGTCAGCGCGCGAAAAAACGGCGGTGGCAGAGAATCGAGATAATGCTTGGCCTCCCGCACCACATAGCGGGCGATAAACTCCGGGGTGTCCTCGAACATGTGAATGAAGCCGTGCAGCTCGCGCAGCACATCGTTCGGGATGTGCCGGGCGGTGCGGGTTTCGCCGTAGAGGAAGATAGGGATCTCGGAATTGCGCCGACGGATGGCCTCTACGAACGCGCGCAAACTGAAAATAGCCTCGTCCGCTGCTTTGTGCGAAGTGAATTCATCGTCGTCGATGGACAGGATAAAGGCCGAAGCGCGGCTCTGCTGCTGCGCGAACGCGGTCAAGTCACCATAGTTGGTCACGCCCAGCACGTCCATGTCTTCCTTTTTGATGGCTTCGACCAAGGCGCGGATATCCAGCCCGGAAGTATTGTCGGATCGAAAATCCTCGTCGATGATGATGATCGGGAATTGGAATCGCATCTCGCTGTCCCCGGAGAACGGACGATACCGCCCTCAAATGTGTCTTAAATCTTCGGCAGGGTGACGCCGACCTGTCCCTGGTACTTGCCGCCGCGATCCTTATACGAGGTTTCGCACACCTCGTCGGACTCGAAGAACAGCACCTGTGCACAGCCCTCGCCCGCGTAAATCCTGGCAGGCAGCGGTGTAGTGTTTGAGAATTCCAGGGTGACGAAGCCTTCCCACTCCGGCTCGAAGGGCGTCACGTTTACGATGATGCCGCAGCGCGCATAAGTGCTTTTCCCCAGGCACACCGTCAGCACGTTGCGCGGGATGCGGAAATACTCGACCGTGCGCGCCAGTGCGAAAGAGTTGGGCGGGATGATGCAGACCTCGGCATCGATCTCGACGAAGGACTTCGGATCGAACGCCTTGGGGTCGACGACCGTGGAATTGATGTTGGTGAAAACCTTGAATTCCGGGGCACAACGGATATCGTAGCCGTAGCTCGACGTGCCGTAGGAAACGATCCTGCGCCCCTCCACCTCCCGCACCAGATGAGGCTCGAACGGCTCGATCATACCGTGCTGCTCGGCCATACGGCGTATCCAGCGGTCGGGCTTGATGGACATGCGTTGCTCCGGAGCGATGGTGAAAAGCGCGTAGTGTATGCGCGGGGGCGGGGAATGCAAGGGGAAAACGCCTGGTTCGGGAAACCTATGACCTGTGAGCAACACTGTCCGTTGCCACATCCCGGATATCTTGATGCGTCACCGGGCAGCCTTACCCCGGACGCATTCAATTTCTATCAGTGGCTTTCATTGTCAGTATAATTTGGCAGACCTCTGACAAATCATACGGTTTTTTCCCAATCGAGCAATCAGCCGTAACGCGAGCGATAAGCGTTGCGCGGCGTTTCAAGAGTAATCGTCATGGAACACATAATTCAACTACACATCGAGAAACTCTCCGAAGGGGTGTATCTCGCCACCAGTGGCGAAGTGCAGGGTCTTGCTGCGCAGGGGCGCACGATTCAGGAGACCATCGAAATCGCACGCGATGTTGCCAAGAAGCTGATCGAGGCACGCATGGACGCTCTACCACTGCCGCCAGCGCGTGAAAATTTCGATTACCCGCTGATTGTGGCGACCTGATGGGAGAACTGGCCGAATTCCGTTATCGGAGCATCGTCAAGCAAAAGAAATGATGCTCCCATTGCCAGTATAATTCGTTTTTTTTCTGACAATCATGCGGTTTTTTCGCGGTTTTCACGCCCCCGCCGGTCAGCCCTGCGTGCTGACCATCGGCAACTTCGATGGCCTGCACATCGGGCATCAGGCGCTATTGCGCCTGCTCGCCAACAGGGCGGGCGAACGGGGGCTGCCCGCGTCGGTGCTAACGTTCGAGCCGCATCCGCGTGAGTTTTTTTCTCCCCTCGATGCACCTGCACGCCTGACCTCGCTACGCGAAAAACTGCTACTGCTCGGCGATAACCACGTCGACCATGTGCATGTGCAGCCGTTCAACCACCGTTTTTCCAACTTGAGCGCGCAAGGGTTCATCCAGTCTGTGCTGGTGCACGGGCTGAAAGTACGCCACTTACTCGTCGGCGACGATTTCCGTTTCGGTGAGCGCCGCAAAGGGGATTTCGCCTTGTTGCAGGCGGCAGGAAGCGAACATGGCTTTGGGGTGGAAGCCATGCCCACCTTGTCCGTTTCAGGCGAACGGGCATCGAGTTCCGCCGTGCGCACGGCGTTGGAGGCGAGCGACTTCGGTCACGCGGCGCACTTTCTCGGGCGGCCTTACAGCATTGCCGGACAGGTGGCGCACGGCAACCAACTTGGGCGGCAGATCGGTTTCCCAACGCTCAACTTCACCCTCAGGCACCGGCGCCCTGCCCTTTCCGGCGTGTTTACGGTGGAAGTCGAAGGGCTGCACCCTCCGCCGGGCCGCCTCAAGGATGGCAGCGCCCCCGCAGGAGGGAGCGAGCAAAGCGCGCGTGGGGGCCGTGCACCTGGATCGCGCGTCCGGGGCGTAGCCAATGTCGGTATCCGTCCCACCGTGGGCAATGCCCCACAGTTCCGGCTGGAAGTCCACCTGCTCGACTGGTCGGGAGAGTGCTATGGCGCGCACCTGCGGGTGCATTTTTTTCACAAACTGCGCGATGAACTCCGCTTTCCGTCGATCGATGCGCTCAAGGCGCAGATCGGGCTGGATGTGCAGGCGGCGCGCGGCTGGTTTTTTCAACATCAGGGCGTACCACGCGGTTAATAAACATTCAGAATCGGATCCATCATGACTATAGATTACAGAAAAACCCTCAACCTGCCCGATACGACGTTCCCGATGCGCGGCGACCTGCCCAAGCGCGAACCGGGTTGGATTGCCGAATGGCAACAGAAAAACCTCTACCAGAAAATCCGTGAGGCAAGCAAAGGGCGCCCCCGTTTTCTTCTGCACGACGGCCCGCCTTATGCCAACGGCAGCCTGCACCTTGGGCACGCACTGAACAAAATCCTGAAAGACATCATCGTCCGCTTCATGACACTGAACGGGTTCGACGCGCCTTACGTACCGGGTTGGGATTGCCACGGGCTGCCGATCGAACACAAGGTTGAAACCACACACGGCAAGCACCTGCCCCCTGCCAGGACGCGCGAGTTGTGCCGCGAGTACGCCGCCGGACAGGTGGAACTTCAGAAAACCGATTTCATCCGTCTCGGCGTGCTCGGCGACTGGGACAACCCCTACCTGACGATGGATTTTGCCAACGAGGCGAACGAAATCCGCTCGCTCGCCGAAATGGTGAAACATGGCTACGTGTTCAAGGGGCTAAAGCCGGTGAACTGGTGCTTCGACTGCGGCTCGGCGCTTGCCGAAGCCGAAGTGGAATACGCCGATAAAACCTCGCCCGCCATCGACGTGGCCTTTCCAGTGAGTGACGCCCATGCGCTCGCGGCGGCATTCGGTCTGCCGAATCTGGAAAAACCCACCGCTGCCGTCATCTGGACAACAACGCCCTGGACGATCCCTGCCAACCAGGCGCTCAACGTGCATCCCGAATTCGATTACGTGCTGATGGACGTGGGCGAACGGCTGCTCGTGCTGGCGTGCGAGTTGAGCGAGTCCTCGCTTGCGCGTTTCGGGCTTGAAGGCACGGTCATTGCATCCGCCAAAGGCGCGGCGCTCGACCGGATCGCGTTCCGCCATCCGTTCTTTGACCGCCTCTCGCCGGTGTTCCTTGCCAATTACGTGGGAGCCGACACTGGGACGGGCATTGTGCATTCGGCCCCGGCGCATGGCGTGGATGACTTCAATTCGTGGCTTGCCTATGGGCGCGGCAGCGACGAAATTCTTTCCATCGTTCAGGGCGACGGCCATTTTGCCCCCAACTTGTCATTTTTCGGCGGCATGGACATCTGGAAATCCAATCCCGCCATCGTCGAAAAAATCGCTGCCTGCGGCGCACTGCTTTCGCACGGAAAAGTCGTTCACAGCTACATGCACTGCTGGCGGCACAAGACCCCGCTTGTTTACCGCGCCACCACACAATGGTTCGTGGGCATGGATCGCAAGGTGGCGGACGGTTCCACCCTGCGCGAACGCTCGCTCAGGGGCGTAGAGGAAACCCGCTTTTTCCCCGCCTGGGGGCAAGCCCGCCTGCACGCGATGATCAGCAGCCGCCCGGACTGGTGCATCTCGCGCCAGCGCACCTGGGGCGTACCGATCCCATTCTTTCTCCACAAGAAAACGGGTGAATGGCATCCGCGTACCGTCGCGTTGATGGAAGAAGTCGCACGCCGGATCGAAACAGACGGGATCGAAGCCTGGTTCAAACTGGATACTACCGAACTGCTCGGGGCTGAGGCCGCCGACTTTGAGAAGATCACCGACACGCTGGATGTCTGGTTCGATTCGGGGACGACGCACTGGCATGTGCTGCGCGGCTCGCACCCGGACGGGTATGCCAAGGGTTCTCGCCATCCGCCGAGCCGTCTCAAGGATGGCGAAGCCCCCTTGGGGGGCAGCGAGCAAAGCGAGCGTGGGGGCCCTCCCCATCCGCCGAGCCGTCTCAAGGATGGCGAAGCCCCCTTGGGGGGCAGCGAGCAAAGCGAACGTGGGGGTTCTATCGCCGACCTCTACCTCGAAGGTTCCGACCAGCATCGCGGCTGGTTTCATTCTTCGCTCCTCACGGGCGCGGCCATCGACGGCCACCCACCCTACCGCGCACTGCTCACCCATGGCTTCACCGTTGACGGGCAAGGCCGCAAGATGAGCAAATCGCTTGGAAACGTCATATTGCCGCAGGAAGTCTCCGACAAGGTTGGCGCAGAAATCCTGCGCCTGTGGGTAGCATCCACCGACTATTCCGGCGAGGTCGCCCTTTCGGACGAAATCCTGAAGCGCACCATCGAATCCTACCGCCGCATCCGTAACACCGTGCGGTTCCTGCTTGCCAACATCGCAGACTTCGACGCGGCTAAAGACATGCTGCCCGTGAATGAGTGGCTGGAAATCGACCGCTATGCGCTCATCCTCACCCGCAACCTGCAAACGCAGGCACTGGCCGACTACGAACGCTACGAATTCCACCGCGTCACCCAGGCGCTGCAAACCTTCTGTTCCGAAGACCTGGGGGCGTTTTACCTCAACATCCTGAAAGACCGCCTCTACACGACGGCGGAAAAATCCCCTGCCCGCCGTTCCGCGCAAGGCGCGCTCTGGCACATCACCCAGACCATCACCCGGCTGATGGCCCCTATCCTCGCCTTCACCGCCGAAGAAATCTGGCAGACGCTTACCAAGGATGCAGAAAGCTCCGTGATGCTCCAGGCTTGGCATCCCTTGCCCGATGTGCCCGATGAAACGGCACTTAAAGCGCGCTGGGCGCACATTACCGCCGTGCGGGCTGAAGTGTTGAAGGCGCTGGAAGAATTGCGCATCGCGGGGAAGATTGGCGCGGATTTGCAAGCCACCGTCACCATCACCGCCGAGGGCGAAGCGTTCGAGGCGCTTGCCACGCTGGGGGAGGGCCTCAAATTCGTCCTTATCACCTCCGCCGCCACGCTCAACCGGGGTACCCCCGGTATCCAGGCCGTGCCCGCCTCAGGCAAAAAATGCGAACGCTGCTGGCATGTGCGCGAAGACGTGGGGCAGCACGACGAGCACCCCACAATCTGCGGGCGCTGCGTGGAGAACCTTTTCGGTACCGGGGAACAAAGACGCCATGCCTGATTGCCGTAACACCCTCCGGTTCATGATGCCCTGGCTCATCATCATCGTTCTGGTGACCGTACTCGATCAGATGACGAAAGCATTGGCGGTCGCCCAGATTTCGCACGGCGGACGGTTTGAAGTCACCCCTTTCTTCGACCTCGTCCTCGCCTTCAACCGTGGCGCGGCCTTCAGCTTCCTTGCCGAACACTCCGGCTGGCAACGTTGGTTCTTTGCCGTGCTGGGGCTGGCAGTCAGTGTCTGGCTGCTGGCGCTCATCTGGCAACATCGCTTTGAGCGCCTGCAGCCGTTCGCCTTCTCCCTGGTCACCGGCGGCGCGCTCGGCAACGTCATCGACCGATTTACCCATGGCGCGGTCGTCGATTTTCTTTCCTTCCACGCTGGCCCGCACTACTGGCCCGCTTTCAATCTCGCCGATTCGGCGATTACCCTGGGAGTTGGCCTGATAATCGTCGACCAATTCCGCGCAAAAAAGGATACCAAACCCCGTCCGGAGAACCCCAAGTGAACCAGACCGTCCTTGCAGACAGCCTCGTCACCCTGCACTACCGCATTGCCCTGCCCAACGGCCAGCCGCTGCTCTCCACATTTGAGACCACGCCCGCCACGCTCAAGTTGGGCGCGGGCGAAATGCTACCAGCAATGGAAAAGCTCATCGTCGGGCTGACCATCGGCAGCCGCCGGGTGTTCGAGCTTTCCGCCGAAGAAGCCTTCGGCCCGCACCGGCCCGAACTCGTCGAGCGCGTGCGGCGCGAACATATGCCTTCGCAGGAAATCGAAGCCATGAGCATCATGGAATTTGTCGCCCCCGATGGCTCGAAATACTCCGGCCTCGTGCGTGAAATCGATGGCGCTTCTGCGCTGATCGACTTCAATCACCCGCTGGCGGGCAAACCCATCCGCCTCGAAGTCGAAATCATCGGCGCGGCCTGAATGCGCAACACATCCTCGCTTCGTGGGTGAGGAAATGGATATTGGGGTGTGCGAAGCTCACCCCAACCTATACGACTTACATATTTTCCACAAACAAAAACATGCGTAAAGCATAGGTTGGGGTGCGCGAAGCAAACCCCAACGTACTGGCGCAAAAGGGCGGCAACTGATCACTGCTTATGCGGGAAAGGCCGACGGCCCTTCACAACTTCAAATTACCAGCCGGAATATTTACGGGGGCTGATTTATCCTGGATTATAATTTGGAAGGGGATTTATACGTAAAGTGCACCAAGGAGACAATTATATGAAGCGAATAGCCCAGTATGGTGCCGTGATCGGTGCGGTTGTTGTTTTATTGAGCGGATGCTCCGAAGAGTCATACACCACCTCCCAACCATCGGCTGACACGGGCACTCCACCACAGGGCGATAACCCGCCGCAGATCAAGTTCGCCACCGAATCTGCCGCAGCCGATTCCAGAAAAGCCAACCTGCCGGAGATCGATCGGGTCACGGCGACCGTTAGGAGCAATAATGATAAGAACCCCGGCACGCTTACCGCCATCATGCGCTCCGTCGAAGCAAATGACCGGGTCATGAACGTCAAGTTTGCCGTCCAATGGGACAGCCCCGAAGAATCCGTATCCGCGAAGCTTAGTTCTACCAGCCAGGATTGGAACGCGCGAGATCTGATAGCGGTCGACACCATGAACCTGACGGCATACCGGCCCCTGTGTACCAAAGGCTTGTACAAAAGCCCCTCCGGGGGAGATCAGATACATTGCTATGCCTCACAATTGCGTTGGCCCCGCGATGTCGCTGCGAGCGTACAACTGGTGAACCACGTCCTCACCGAAGGAAATGCCGTATTGCCCGCCCCTGAAGGCAGGCCAGCCACTCTGGATATCTCCCTCGGTTCGCCGCTGCCCACGTTCACAGCCGTACCCGTCACGTACAGGTGAACTGATGGCAACCTTTTTTCGCGTGATCGCCACGCTCGTTTCGTTATTGCTGGCGGGAGTCCCCGCCCTGGCAGCCCCGCCTTCCGAACCCGAAGCGGTTACCGTCACCGACGCAATGCTCCGGGACGCGACCTTCCCCATAAGCAGCACCAGTGATGCAACCTTCCCCTTGAACGGCATCGAGGACTCAACGATACCGCCGAGCATCACCGTTGTGGAAGGCAACACCAAGACGATCCGGCTGGTCTCCGACATCTTTTTCGCCTTTGATTCAGCCGAACTCAATCCGGCGGCAATTGACAAACTGCCCGGCATCATGGAGGCCATCCCCAAGGGCAATAAGGTCGAGGTCAACGGCCACACCGACAGCATTGGATCGGATAGCTACAACCTGACATTGTCCCAGAACCGGAGCAAGGCCGTGGCCAACGCCCTGGCCGTCGCCCGCCCCGACCTGAAGATCACCACCCACGGATACGGCAAGGCGAACCCCGTCGCCCCCAATACCAACTCCGATGGCAGCGACAACCCGGGCGGACGGGCTCAGAACCGCCGGGTCGACATCGTTTACCAGTAGGGGACGATGGCAATCGTCCCGTTTGATCGCGGGCGGATTGCCATCTGCCCCTCCACCACCCCGTCGGGTATGCGAAGCCAACGCACAGGGGCAAAGGGATGACGGCAACGTTGGAGTTCGCGAGGTTCACCTCAACCTATAAAATCCCTGCTGCATCAGGCTTTCAGCCAAACCGAAAATGATCCAACCATGACGGAAACGCCCATCGAAATCCTTCTTGCCAACCCACGCGGTTTCTGTGCGGGGGTCGAGCGCGCCATCGAGACCGTCGAGCGTGCGCTTGCCCTTTACGGGGCACCCATTTACGTGCGGCACGAAGTCGTCCACAACCGCCACGTCGTCGATAACCTGCGCGCACGCGGCGCAATTTTCGTCGAGGATCTCGACGAAATCCCCGATGGGGCCACTGTCATCTTCAGCGCCCATGGCGTGCCGCTTTCCGTGCAGCAGGAAGCCGCTCGTCGGGGTCTGCGCGTGTTCGACGCCACTTGCCCACTCGTCACCAAGGTTCATCTGGAAGTTGCGCGGATGCACACCCAAGGCCGCGAGATCGTTATGATCGGCCACGGCCATCATCCCGAAGTCGAGGGCACGATGGGACAGATCGAAGACGGCATCTATCTGGTTGAAACCGCAGCGGATGTCGCCACCCTGCACCCCGTGCGCCCGGAGCGCCTCGCCTACGTCACTCAGACCACCCTTTCTGTCGATGATGCCGCTAGTATCGTTGCCGCCCTGCGCTCCCGCTTTCCCGCGATCACCGGCCCCAAAAAGAACGATATCTGCTACGCCACCCAGAACCGGCAAGACGCCGTTAAACGCCTTGCGGAGCAGGCAGACGTCGACATCGTATTCGTAGTCGGCTCGAAAAATAGTTCCAACTCCAACCGTCTCTGCGAAGTTGCGGCGCTACGCGGCGTTACTGCCCATCTGGTCGACGACTCCGGTGACATCGACCCGGCCTGGCTCGCAGGCAAGAAGAAGATCGGGGTTACCGCCGGCGCCTCCGCCCCAAAATCACTGATTACCGAAGTCATCCATCACCTGCGTTCCCTCACCGGCGCAACAGTGCACGAACGCGATGGCGTGCTGGAAACCACGGCATTTCCGCTGCCGAAGGGCTTGCAGGAAAAATCGTAACTGCAGGCGAGTTTCCTTGACTTACGGCCTGCTGATCGCTGAAACCGGCATTTTCGTGACGGAATCCCCATGGAACAGAAAGGTTCAACGTAAGTATTTCTACTTATGACATATTGCCCACCGGCACCGGCACTTTTCATGCTGGAATTCCTTGCGAATTAAAAAATGTCCATATCACATACCGGATCCACACAGCAGCCGGTAAATGGGCTGAGCGCACCATCGGGTTGAGGCGGCCTGGATCTGGCACATGCGCTTCCTCAACGCACATGGGTATTCCGACATTGAAATCGAAAGGACGCGAAAATGATATCAAGATTTAGAGGTTCCTTCGGCGACTTGCCGATTTCAACCAAACTCAATATCGTCCAATCCATCACGCTGCTTGTATTGTTCATCATCGCCATAACTTGGTTGTCCGAATGGACGACGCAGAGAGCCGTCAAGAGCCAGACCGAGACGATACAGCAGGCCAGCCGCCAGACGATGAGCATGATCCAGCTATTCAACGAAACCCTGGTTGATCATGCCGTCCGGATGGGCGAAACCCTGAAGAGATCGCTGCCGTCCGGCTACACACTCGACACGACCCAGCGCATCAACGTTGCCGGAACACCAACCCCGGTGCTCAAAGCGGGCAACGACGTGCTGAACCTCAACTTTGACGAAATCGACCGTTTCAGCGTGACGAACGGTTCCGTCGGCAGCATATTCGTGCGTGACGGCAACGAATTCGTCCGCATCACCACGTCGCTAAAAAAGGAAAACGGCGAACGCGCCATCGGCACCAAACTGGATCACGAGCATCCGGCATATGCCACATTGATTGCGAACAAACCCTACACCGGAAAGGCAGAGCTTTTCGGGCGCCAATTCATGACCCATTACCTGCCGATGCAGGACGCCTCCGGCACCATCGTCGGCGCAATCTTTACCGGTCACGATTTCACAAAGGAAATGAACGCCTTGCGACAGAGCATCCTGGGAACAAGGTTCGGCAAAAACGGCTATATGTACGTGATTGACGCCGGAAAGAATGCGGGTACCTTGATTGCGCACCCGACGATCGAAGGGAAAAACATGTACGACGATAAGGACGCCAAAGGTTTTTACTACGTCCGTGCCATGATTGAACAGAAAGAAGGCGTGCTGCCATACTGGTTCATCAATACTGCTATCGGCGAAACCAAGGCGCGCAAAAGAATCGCGATTTTCGATACCGTCCCGCAATGGGACTGGATCATCGTCTCCAGCCTCGATGGGAAAGACCTGGATGAAAATGCCGCCGACATTCGCAACCAGTTGATCGTTGGGGCTGTCGTGCTGGGCGCGTTGCTCTTCATTGCCATTTTCGTCGCCTCGCGGCGATGGGTCACGCGGCCACTGACAGAAGCCGTCAGCGCGATGGAGAAAATTGCCGAAGGCCAACTGACGATTGCAATCCCCGCACACGGCAAAGATGAAGTGGGGCGGTTATTGGAGGCCACCAACACCATGGCTGGCAACATACGTTCCGCGATGAGCGACATCCAGATCGCCTCTCAGCAACTGACCCAAAACGCCGAGCATCTGGTCAAAACCGCTCAGGATTCTGCTGACCAATCGGTGCAGCAAAGCGATTCCGCTGCAGCGATGGCTACCGGCATCGAAGAAATGAACGCCAACATCGTTCAGGTTTCCAACGGCGCCAGACAAGCGCATCAGGTTTCGCTCGATTCCGACAACATCTCCAATGAAGGCGCCGCGATCATCCAGCAAGCGACGGAAAGCATGACGCGCATCGCC
>WREK01000037.1 GCA_009779355.1 Betaproteobacteria bacterium
TGCGTGATGAAGTCGTCGGCCCCGCAGGCCCGACCACCGCCACGCGGATGGACAAATTCACCCGCATGATGCTGGAGAAAACCGGCCTCATCTCCATGATCGGCAAATCCGAACGCGGCCCTACCGCCATTGAAGCCATTCGTGACAACCAATCCGCCTACCTCATGGCCGTAGGCGGCGCAGCCTACCTCGTCTCCAAAGCCATCAAGGCCGCAAAAATCGTCGCCTTCGCCGACCTCGGCATGGAAGCCATCTACGAATTCACCGTAGAAGACATGCCCGTGACCGTAGCGGTAGACTCCACCGGCGTCAGCGTGCACCAAACCGGGCCGAAGGAATGGCAGGCGAAGATTGGGAAGATCCCGGTTGTTGCGGGGTGAGAGATTTGTTTCTACTGCCAGCAAGCCCTCTCCCGCTTGTGGGAGAGGGTCAGCATGTGTAGCCCGGCAAGCGAAGCAATCCAGTTTTGAACTGTTTTAAATCAAAACCGCTCTAGCCATAATGACCTTTGCAGGAACCTATTTCAAGCGTTTCTGCTTTCAAACGAAACACCAAGCGATTTTTTTCATCAATCCTGCAAGACAGACCACCAACCCGATAAATTTCCTCTTAACGGTTCCGGTTTACCGATACAGTTGTAGCCGTTGCGTTCAATATCCTGTATCAGTTGGTTAATTTTTCGTAATGTTTTTTATCCTCTGTTTGCCATGATAAATAATCGCTCCAAGCTGTATCATGCCAAATTTTCTTCATTCACTTTCCTCAATGAGTTCGTGAACCGCAACATTGTGACCAGCGTCCATATCTGCGGCCACACGGCGCAGGTGGGTAAGATTTTTTTCACTGTAAAACGGGTCGATCTGAACTGAAAAAGGGATTCCACCCTGTCTTACAGCCTGACGTAAAAAAACGTTTAACGCCGTTGTCAGGTTCATGCCAAGCTCCCCAAACAGCGCTTCCGCGCTCTCTTTCAACTGGCGGTTAACACGTATGCTCAAATTTACTGATTCACTCATCATGTTGCCTCAATAATCGTCATCGATGCGAGCAATGTAGTGAAAAATATGTGCGATGTCAACACAATGCACATATAATATAGCACAGATGGGCAAGAGATCAGCAAGGCTAGCAACCTGCCGCCTCCGTGTTTCATCCGAAACAGCTCACAACACCATGCAAGCGTACGAGGATGCGTTGTTTGGCAACTTGGGTAATTTTTTCCAGGACAGACTGGCGCATCCCGCTGGCCTCTAACGCCACGGTGCGCATCCAAAGCGATTTCCCCGGAAAGTTCGTTTTGAGCGGCGGCGGCAAATAATTCTGGAATGCGTTTATCCCAGATTTTTCCGGAAATAGTACGACGCAATAAAAAAACCTTCCCGGAAATAGAACCGATGCGCCCCATTGCGCGCGACATTGGAGGTCAGCGACAGCATTGCGCAGGAACATGCCCGCGCCTCGTTCTCCAGCCAGTTGATGAGGCCCCTGCCTATTGCCTGCGAACGGCAGGCCATATCGGTCACCAGGTCATCCACGAACAGATGGCGGCCACCGGAGGTGTCGAGGATGCGCCATACGGCAACTCCTTTGACCGTTTCGCCCTCAGCCGCGAGCACCATGCGCCCACCATTGGCAAAAACGTTTTGCAGAGTTTGCTGCCAGACATCAAAACCCGGCGGCAGCCTGTCACGTAATTGGCGATGCACGGGTTCGACGCGGGAAAGCCATTCCGGGGCAATGACCGCACCAGAACCGTCGGTCACGCGCAGAAACGAAACCGGCATTTCACTCTCCACTTACCATTCCCCTCCCCTGGAGGCGTGGCGCGAAGCGCCGGAGTGGTTCTCACCCGGCATTCACCTTCCAGCATCCCATCGGTCAAGCCGCCCAACAAAGCTCTCCAATTCCGCAGGCAACGGCAATTCGAACATCATTTCCCCGCCTTTTATCGGATGGATGAAGGCAAGTTTTGCAGCATGCAGGAACATCCGACGCAACCCATCATTCGCGAGCATCCGGTTGAGCAGGAAATTCCCATATTTGTCATCACCCACAAGCGGAAAACCGAGGTGGGAAAGATGCACCCGTATCTGATGGGTACGCCCCGTTTTCAGTTCGACTTCGAGCATGCTGAACCGTTGCCAGCGCTTGAGCAAACGTATAACACTGTACGCCGGTTTGCCCGCCTCGCTCACCCTGACGCGACGTTCCCCGCTCTCGGTGAGATATTTGAGCAGCGGCGCATGCACATGTTGCAGTGGGTTCGGCCATTGACCGGCAACGATGGTGAAATAACGCTTCTCCACGCTTCCCTTGCGCATCATGTCTTGCAACGCGGTAAGTGCTGAACGCTTCTTTGCCACGATCAGCAGGCCGGACGTTTCACGGTCGAGCCGATGTACAAGCTCCAGCATCCTCAGTTCCGGCCGCTGGGCGCGCAGTTGTTCGATCACACCGGAACTGATACCACTGCCGCCATGCACGGCATTTCCGGCGGGCTTGTTCAACACCATAAAAAATTCGTCTTCGAACACCACGGGCAAGGGCGCCCCCACAAACGATGGCAAGGCCATGAACGACCGAGCCAGCCTCAACGGGGGTATCCGCACTTCGTCACCGACGCAGAGGCGGTAAGTTTGCGACACTCGTTGCCCATTCACCCGCACCTCGCCATCGCGCAAAATGCGATAAATATGGCTCTTTGGCACGCCTTTCGCTATGCGTAAAAAATAATTGTCGATACGCTGCCCTGCAGCAGATTCATCAATTTGTTCGTATCTGACAATGTTTCCTTTGCCTTGAATCATCATCCTGAATATAATCCGCCCCGGCTAGAGGTCTGATTGCGGTCGCCACGCCATGCACCAGGAGGTGATGGAAAGTGAACGACGCCTGAGTTGCCCAGTGCGCTCCCGACCTGCCATGCGCTACTCTACGTACCCATAAAGGTGCTAATGGTAACGCAATAACCTTTTTTCGACACACCCATTCAGCCCATACGGCTGGATACACAACGCGCAGTACGCAAAACCGCAGGATCAAATGTTTTTGCCCACGCCAAAGGCCGAGGCAGAAACAAGAGAAAAACACAACCAGCCAACCCATCACCGCCCAGGATTAACACACCGAATGAAAGCAGCCCGACACAACCGCTCCTGAACCTCGGATTAGCGCGATGGCGCGCGCTGGCCGTACCTGCCCGTGCGTATTAGCTCGGGAGAACGACCCAGAATGAAGCGCATGCTTTTTAACGCGACGCAGGCCGAAGAGTTACGCGTCGCAATTGTCGACGGTCAAAAACTGATCGATCTCGACATTGAATCGGCCAACAAGGAAGAACGTAAAGGTAACATTTACAAGGCAACCATTACCCACATCGAACCAAGCCTCGAAGCCGCCTTCGTCGACTATGGCTCGGAGCGATACGGTTTTTTGCCTTTCAAGGAAATCTCCCGTTCTTACTACAAATCCGGCGCGGATTCTCGCACGAGCATCCGCGAAGCCCTGCGCGAAGGCCAGGAACTGATCGTCCAGGTTGAAAAGGACGAACGCGGCAACAAGGGCGCAGCACTCACTACCTACATCTCGCTGGCAGGCCGCTATCTCGTCCTGATGCCGAATAATCCGCGCGGCGGCGGCGTCTCGCGCCGCATTGAAGGCGAAGAGCGCACCGAACTGCGCGAAATCATGGATCAGATCGAAGTGCCGCAGGGCATGAGCCTCATCGCGCGCACTGCCGCCATTGGCCGAGGCATCGAGGAACTGCAATGGGATCTCAACTACCTGCTGCAACTCTGGACGGCCATCGAAGGCGCGGCACGCGAACTGAGCGGCGCGTTTCTCATCTATCAGGAAGGTAGCCTCGTCATCCGCACCATCCGCGACTACTTCCAGCCCGACATCGGTGAGATTCTCATCGACACCGACGAAATCTATGAGCAAGCCCGTCAGTTCATGGGTCATGTCATGCCGGCCAACGTAGGCCGCATCAAGCGTTACAGCGACGATGTCCCGCTCTTCTCGCGCTTTCAAATCGAACACCAGATCGAATCGGCCTACTCCCGTCAGGTCGCCCTCCCCTCAGGCGGCGCGGTTGTCATCGACCATACCGAGGCACTCGTCGCCATCGACGTCAATTCGGGGCGTGCGACCAAAGGCGCGGACATCGAAGAGACGGCCCTACGTACCAATCTCGAAGCCGCTGAAGAAATCGCACGGCAACTTCGCCTGCGCGACCTGGGAGGCCTCATCGTCATCGACTTCATCGATATGGAATCCGCCAAAAGCCAGCGCGAAGTCGAAAACCGGCTGCGCGATGCCCTGCGCTATGACCGCGCCCGCGTACAGACCGGTAAGATCAGCCGCTTTGGCCTGCTTGAACTTTCCCGTCAGCGCCTGCGCCCTGCACTGGCCGAAACCAGCTACATCACCTGCCCACGCTGTACCGGAACGGGCCACATCCGCAGCACTGAATCCTCGGCCCTGCACATCCTGCGCATCATCGAAGAAGAAGCGATGAAAGAAAACACCGGTGCCGTGCACCTGCAAGCGCCGGTTGATGTCGCCACCTTCCTGCTCAACGAAAAGCGGGTAGACATCGCCAGGATCGAACTCCGTCACAAAATCCAACTCATTATCGTGCCCAACCGTCACATAGAAACTCCGGTGCACGAAGTCACACGCCTGCGGCACGACCAACTCAACCAGGACGACAAATTCATTGCCAGTTACCAGTTCGTGCAGCAACCCGACGAAGAAATCCCCACCGGCAGCAACCGCAACGGCGACAAGGCCATGCGGCAGGAAGCCGCCGTCAAATACATCCCCCCCTTGCAGCCATCGGCTGGAATGCCCCCTGCCAGGGATGCCCCGCAAGCGCAAGCTACGGGGTTCTTCGCGCGCATCATGCAATGGCTTGGCAACCTATCTGCCGAAAAGCCTCAAGAGAAAGCGAAATCTGCCACTCCCACGTCCCGTGAATCCAGGGACTCTCGCTCTCGTGGCGAACAACGCAACAGCCGCAACAACGAGCGTGGAAGCCGCAACACCACCACCCGCAACGACCGGGGCCCACGCCTCGAAAGGGAAAGCAGCCGTACTACCACTGAAAAGGGCACCCTTGCGCAGGAAAAGCCGCAACGCCAACCCAAAGCGCAGGGCGAGCGCCAGGAACGGCCTGAGACTCCGGCGCGCGTATCCGGAGCCGATAATGCGAAAGCCAGTACCAACCGCCGCCGCCGGCGGGACAAAATCGCCGACGAGGAAGGCGAAAAAACCTCTGCCTCCACCCAAGCTGTCCAGCCTGCCGCGCCGCAAGCCACTGCCCCCGCGCCACAACAGCCGGACATCGTGGAACTCACCGGAACCGAGCAAGCTGCCATGCAAACCGCCGTCCCAGCTTCGGGCGAACCCGATGCCCAGGCTGCCGATACCGAGCCTTTACCTGAAAAACGCCGCCGCAGCCGTGGCAGCCGCCGTGGACGGTCTGCCGGAACAAACGACACCCTGCCGAAGTCCCCGGAAACCGCCGATGGCACACCGGAAGAACCCTTGCCCATCGCAACCGGTTTACCGTTCGATGCCTCCCCTGTAATGCCGGCCCCATCACCGGACACGCTTCCCATCACCATCGACCAGCCGTTCGAGCCCCCATCCGAAATTGCCTCGACCCCCGCAACGCCGCCGCACCCTGGCGATGAGCCGATCCCCTTGTCCCTGATCCGGGAAAACGACTCGGTAATAGAAGCACCGGCCACTATTGCACCCATCATCGTGACGCCCACCGCCACTGCCCCGGTAACGAAAACGATAAAGGAAACGGAGATCTCGCTCGAAGAAAAAACCGCTCCCGCAACAGTCGACCTTTCAGGCTCACTGGAAGAATCCGGGCTCGTCATGATTGAGACCAGTTCGGAGAAAAAAGCCCAATTCGGTACTGGCGCGCCGGAAGAACCCGTCCGCCGTGGCCGCAAGCCCCGATCAGCAGCCGCGCTTGTCGACGAACCGCTCCAACAGGTCGAAACGCAGAAGGACTGAACCGTCTTGATTTAACGCATGCCACCCTCTCCCGCTTGGGAGAGGGGAGTCACAAGCTCACAACACCGCCGCAATCGCCTTCGCTACGACGGGCAGGTTCTTGGCGTTCAGGGCCGCCACGTTGATACGACCGGAAGAAACGGCGTAAATGCCGAACCCGGCCTGGAGTTGCTCAACCTGTTCCTTCGTCAATCCCGTGAAGGAGAACATGCCGCGCTGTTTGGCGATAAAGGAGAAGTCTTTCGATACGCCTTCTGCCTTGAGCGCGTCTGCAAGGTTTGATCGCATGTCGCGGATGCGATTCTTCATCCCGGCAAGTTCTTCCTCCCAGATCGCCCTCAATTCCTGACTGCCGAGGACAGCGGCCACGATTGCGCCACCGTGCGTGGGAGGGTTGGAGTAGTTGGTGCGGATGATACGCTTGACCTGGGAGCCGACCCTTGATGCTTCTTCCTTGCTCGCGGTAATGATGGACAGCGCCCCCACCCGCTCGCCGTACAGGGAAAAATTCTTGGAAAACGAGGAAGAAACGAAGAACTGCATCCCCGCTTCCGTAAAAGCGCGCACGGCAGCGGTATCTTCCTCGATACCGTCGGCAAAACCCTGATAGGCCATATCCAGGAAAGGTACGAGGTTTTTTTCCTTGCAGGTCGCGGCGACTTCCTGCCACTGGCTGCCAACGAGATCGGCTCCGGTCGGGTTGTGGCAACAGGCGTGCAGCAGCACGACAGATTGCGGCGGCAGGACGTTGAGCTTCTGCTTCATGGCAGCGAAATCGACGCCGCGCGTAGCCGGATCGTAGTAGGGATACGTTTCCACCGTAAAACCAGCCGCCTCAAACAGCGCACGATGGTTTTCCCAGGAAGGGTCGCTAATATAAAGCGTGGTTTGCGGCAGGAGTTTTTTCAGGTAATCCGCACCGACCTTCAGCGCGCCCGTACCACCAAGCGCTTGGATGGTGACGACGGAACCATCGTCTGCCCGTGCCGACCCTTTGCCGAAAAGCAGGTCACGCACGGCCTGGTTATAGGCAGCATTCCCGTCGATGGGCTGGTAGCCGCGCGCGGGCAGAGCCTTCATGCGAGCTTCCTCGGCAGCTTTCACGGCAGCCAGCAATGGCAGCTTACCGTTGCCGTCGTAATACACACCGACGCCAAGATTCACCTTTTCGGCACGGGTATCGGCATTAAAAGCTTCGGTCAGGCCGAGGATAGGATCACGGGGAGCCATTTCGACGGCGGCAAAAAGCGAGGCGGACATGTTTTCTCCAGTGTTCAGTGGTCGGTTGAATGTCGGGGGACACGCCGGAATCGGGAACAATACCAACCCCCCCTGCCAGTGACGGCTTTTCCGTGATGAAGAGCCAGAAACCGGAAGATTCTAGCATGACGGCGGGCATATCCGTCGCAGCACGGTGTTCTTGAGGCTCCGTTGATGCTCATGCAAAAGCTTGTGCGCCTGGGTACCCCCCCGTGCAGGCTGGTGTTGCCAGCAGGCTATGAACGATGGCAGATACTCCCCTCGCCCGCTTGCGGGTGTTCAGAAAGGGGCAGGAAGAAGGTGGTCAGATGCCCCCTATCCATACGGTTTTGAATTCGAGGTAGTCGTCGATGCCGTGGCTCGACCCTTCGCGGCCAAAGCCGGATGCCTTGATGCCGCCAAATGGCGCGCAATCGCCAGAGATGACGGGTGTGTTTGCACCAACCATGCCGAATTGCAACCCTTCGGCGACGCGGAAGAGCTTGCCGAGGTCACGGCTGTAAAAGTAGGAGGCCAGCCCGTACTCGGTGTCATTGGCAAGCCGCAGGGCTTCGGCTTCATCGCGGAATGGAAGGATGGCGACGACGGGGCCGAAGATTTCTTCCCTCCAGAGCCGGGATTGCGGTTTTATTCGGGTAATGACGGTGGGTTCAAAATAAAGCCCGCCGAGTTTGTGCGCCTGCCCGCCAGTGTGGATTTTTGCGCCACCGGCTTTTGCTTCGGCGATCAGTGCGGTCATGCGCTCAATGGCAGCAGTGTTGATGAGCGGGCCGATGTCGGTGTCCGGATCCAGCCCATTGCCGACTTTCAGCGCCGCCACGCGGGCGGTAAAACGTTCGGTGAAACGGCCAAAAAGGCTTTGATGCACGAGGATGCGGTTGACGGCGATGCACACCTGTCCGGCGTTGCGGAATTTGGCGGCGACGGCTCCGTCGACGGCAGCGTCAAAATCGGCGTCTTCAAAGACGATGAAGGGGGCGTTTCCGCCCAGTTCCAGGGTCACTTTTTGTATCTGTTCCGCCGCCTGCGCCAGCAGGATGCGCCCTGTGCGCGTGGAGCCGGTAAAGGAGAGTTTCCTGACCACCGGGTGGGCGGCAAAGGCTTTGCCGATGTCCGGCGGGTTGCCGAGGACGACGTTGAAGACGCCAGGGGGGATGCCTGCGCGTTGCGCGAGTTCGGCCAGCGCCAGCGCGGAGAAAGGGGTGGATTCCGCCGGTTTAAGAACGATGGGGCATCCGGCGGCAAGCGCGGGCGCGGTTTTGCGCATGATCATGGCGCAGGGGAAATTCCACGGGGTGATGGCTGCACACACGCCAATGGGTTCGCGCAATACGAGTAGCCGCCGGTTTCGTTGCGGCGGCGGGATGATTTCTCCATTTACGCGACGGCCCTCTTCCGCGAACCATTTGGCGAACGATGCGCCGTAGAGGATTTCCCCACGCGCTTCGGCCAGCGGTTTGCCCTGTTCGAGGGTCATGATACGGGCAAGGTCATCGGCGTGTTCCAGGATGAGGTCGTGCCAGCGTTCCATCCGCGTCGCGCGTTCCCGTGCCGTCATGGCTTTCCAGCCCGAAAATGCGGTCTGTGCCGCGTCAATGGCGGTGTTCACCGAGACGGGAGAAAGCGTGCCGACTTCGCCCAGGCGCACCCCCGTGGCGGGATTGTTCACCTCCAGTCCGGGGCCATCCCCGGCAATCCATTGGCCGTTGACGAAAGGCTGGTGGCGAAGAAGTTGGGTATCTTGTAAGGCGAAGGGGTCATTGAGGGCAGGCATGGCGGAACCTTTCAGGGAAATGCACGGTGAGCGTGTTTGTTTATCATAATCCGTGAATGTGGATATTATGTCGTGTGTTATATGCATTTGATGGTTTACGGAAAAAGGGTTCTCGTTTTTGTCGCTTCACACGTCCGGTAAAACAGTGTGGACAGTGGGGTTATTTGGCCGTACAGTATGGTATTGAACAGTGATACTTGGTAATACGGAGCCAACATGGCTACATCGCTCAAAATTAATGACGCGCTGAAAGAACGCATCCAGCAACTTGCCGTTTTGCGGCAGCGGACACCCCACTGGATCATGTGCGAAGCGCTCATGCAGTACGTCGAACGCGAGGAAACCCGCGAGCAATTCAAACGAGAAGCGCTGGCGTCATGGGCGGCATATCAGGAAACTGGTCGGCATCTGACCGGTGAAGAAGTTCGCGCCTGGTTGAACACTTGGGGTACTGAGATTGAATCGGAGCTACCTGCGTGCCACGAGTAATCGTCACAGAAGGGGCAGTACTGGGCTTGGAGCGATGCCGCCATTTCCTGAAAACCAAAAATCCACGGGCAGCCGTGCGGGCAGGTCAGGCTATTGAACGGCAACTTCTCCTGCTGGAAACTGCTCCGGGGATAGGCAGGCCGTTTCCCGAGTTGCCAGAGTTGCGCGAGTTGGTGATAAATTTTGGGGATTCCGGCTATATCGCTTTGTACCGCTACTGCCCGGCTGACGATGTTGTCTATGTGCTTGCCTTCCGACACCAGAAAGAGGCTGGTTACTGAAGGGAAAGCGGCTAAAACTGCACATTTTTGTATTTCCTATGCCTGCTATCCAATGGTTCCCCGGTCACATGAATTCCGCGCGCCGCGCGTTTGCCAAGGCGCTGGCGGCAATCGATGTGGTCATCGAGGTGACGGACGCGCGCCTGCCTGAAGCGAGCAGCAACCCGATGATCGAAGAGTTGCGCCATTTCAGGAACCGTCCATGCCTGAAGCTGCTCAACAAGGCCGACCTTGCCGACCCGGAGGCGACCCGTGCATGGATGGCGCACTACAACGTTCAGCCAGGCGCGCTGGCAGTGGCGATTTCGGCGAAGCATCCGGTGGATGTGGGACGTATCCCTGTGTTGGCCCGGCAACTGGCACCGCATCGCTCTGGCGCGGAAAAACCTTTGCGGATGATTTTGGCAGGTATCCCGAACGTGGGGAAATCCACGCTGATGAATGCGTTGCTCAAGCGTCGCGTGGCAAAGGTGGGTGATGAGCCGGCAGTGACGAAAAGCCAGCAGACGCTCGACCTGGGGCCGGGGATGACACTGACGGACACGCCGGGGTTAATGTGGCCGAAGATCGAACACGACGCGGACGGTTACATGCTGGCTGCCAGCCACGCGATCGGGCGCAATGCAGTGGTCGACGAAGAGGTGGCGGTGAACCTGGGGATGATCCTGTTGGTACGCTATCCGGCGTTCATCGAGGCCCGTTACGGAACCGGCACGAGCAGCCTGGATGGGGAGGGGCTACTGGAGCACATCGCCCACAGGCGCGGCTGCGTGCGCAAGGGCGGGGGTTTCGACCTGGAAAAGGCAGCAAACGTTTTTCTCACGGATTACCGCACGGGAACATTGGGGCGCATCAGCCTGGAAACACCAGAGAGCCGCCAGAAGATGCTGGCTCTGGAGGGCGGCCGGTAGGATGCCGCCCCTTGCATCTTCACCCCCGTCGGGGTTATAGCTGCCACGATCCGGAAAGAAAGCAGCTTGTGCCGCCCCTGAATGCATTTACCTACGGCTCAAATGGTCGGCGTACCACCACGGCGTGTTGCCCGTGCGCCCGTTTTTCTGGCCTCGGTGTCCAACTTCTGGGGTCAGTTCAATGTGGAACAACAAAAAAGCCGCTTTTAGCGACTTTTTTGTTACAAATCAAAATACTACATACTACAAAAAACGGTTGGCGGAGTGGACGGGACTCGAACCCGCGACCCCCGGCGTGACAGGCCGGTATTCTAACCAACTGAACTACCACTCCGCGTGGAATGCCGCATTGTAGCAGCACTCCGAAAACTTGGCGTCCCCACGAAGACCCTTGTTCATAAAGCAACAGTGCGGGTTGTCATCCCACACAGCAAGAGGCGCGAATTGTAGGCACGTCAGATCATCCAGTCAAGGGCAATGCGCTGAAATGTCGCGAGTTTTTAATTTGTCCGGTTCTGTAGCACGAGAAGTGTCCGGTCGTCATATTCACCTTGAGGAGGTGAAAGATGAGGCGGACAGAACTGTTACAGGAGACTCGGAAGATGAGGTTCGAGGAAGCCTACGGAGGCTGGAATACAGGGCGGCTCACGCAAGAGGAGGCTGCGCGGCTATTGGGGGTGTGCGAGCGCACATTCAGGCGTTACCTGGGTCGGTATGAGTCTGAGGGCTTGGAGGGGCTGCTGGATCGTCGGTTGACCCAAGCCAGCAACCGTGCAGCGCCGGTCGATGAGGCCATGGCGATGCAGGAACAGTATCTATAGCCTGGACGAATCGGCATTCCGGAGGGAACCTGCCGTGGGGCGTTGCGTACAACGCCCCTACCCTTGCGGTTCCCGACGGGTAGTGGCCAAACGTTCCGGCCTTTCCTCCAGCCACAAACGCACCCGTTGCGCATCGACGATACGCATGTTGCGGCCATTTGCATCCATCAACACGATCACCAACGGCTGATCCTGCATCCATACCTGCATCACAAGGCAACGCCCGGCTTCGCTGATGTAACCTGTCTTGGAAAGGCTGATGATCCAGTCGGGACTCTTGACCAACCCATTGGTATTGCCGAAACGTTTCAGATTTCCATTGATATAGAAATAACGCTCTATTGTCGTGGAGAACTCACGAATCTGCGGATAACGGGACGCTGCCGCCACCAGACGGGACAGGTCGCGCGGGCTGGAAACATTGCGCGGCGTAAGCCCCGTGCTATCATAAAAACGTGACTCGTTCATGCCGATCAGGCTCGCCTTGGCGTTCATCGCATCGATAAATGCCGCCCGCCCGCCTGGATAGTAGCGCGCCAAAGCCGAAGCGGCACGGTTCTCCGACGACATCAGCGCCAGTTGCAGCATTTCCTCGCGTGTGAGCCGCGTCCCCACACCCAGGCGGGAATTTGTGCCTTTCAAGTAATCGACATCATCATCGGAGATGGTGAGCATTTCGCGCAGACTGCTTCCCGACTCAAGCACCACGATCGCCGTCATGAGCTTGGTAATCGAGGCAATCGGCATCACTAGGCGCTCATTTTTCTTGAGCAGGACTTCGCCTGTTTTTTGGTTGGTGACGTAGAAAGCCGAGGAACTCAAACGGGGCTGGCCGTGTTCGTCCAGCCGCAACGTGATGGGGTCATCCGGGTACGGGTACCGTACCCGGGCAGCTTGCCTTTTTGCCGCCAGATCATGCTTGACGCCTGCAATCTTGCCTTGTTTTGCCGCCTTTGTTTTGCTCGCCTGCTTTTTGGGTATGGGCACCTGCTTTTTGCCCGCCTGAGCAGTCGGCGCAGACTTGCATGCCTTCGTTTTCAACGCATCCGCACACTTTGCGGATGCGGCTACAGCAGGATCACCCCCTGTCAGGGTCACAGCCAAAGCCATTAATATGGCAAATAACACACGAGGCTTCACTCAATACCTCTTCCAATCAAAATAGAAGTTATTCCACTGTAAAAACAACGAGATAGCAGCGTTTCCTGAAGCTGCATCGATATTCTTTCATTGTACCACTACAGCGCTTAACCGGCAAATCGTGTAGCGCCAAAAAATGCGAAACTGTGCAGTTTTTCTTTTGTATTGACACAAAACAACACTATTAACAATCGGCTCCCTTTTGAAGCTTGCACCTATTCACCTCTCCAGGCACCCCGCTTCGACGACAGCCAGTGCTGTCATATTGATGATTCTGCGTACTGTAGCCGAGGGGGTCAGCACATGCACGGGTTTGGCTGCACCGAGCAGGATCGGCCCGACCGTCACGCCTCCGCCGGCCGCAATCTTCAATAGATTGAAGGCGATATTAGCCGCATCCAGGGTCGGGAAGATCAGGAGGTTGGCATCCTCGCTCAAACGCGAATTCGGGAAAACATGCTGCCGCAATTGGGCATCAAGGGCCGAATCGCCATGCATTTCGCCTTCGACCTGCATCTCAGGATGGCGCTCCCGCAACAGCCGTAGCGCGGCACGCATTTTTACGGCGGTTGGCGTACCAGCAGAACCAAACGAGGAATGCGACAACAGGGCCACCTTAGGTTCGACGCCGAAACGCCGCATTTCCCTAGCGGCCAGTACGGTCATTTCAACGATCTGTTCGGGCGTCGGGTCGTAATTGACGTTGGTATCTGCCATGAACAGGGTATGCCCCGCCGTGTTCAGCACGTTGACCGTATAGTAGTTCTTGACGCCGGGGCGCCGCCCCACTGCGGCTTCGACATCGGCAAGATGATTGCCATGCACACCATCAGTCCCGCAGATGAGACCGTCGCCATACCCCAACGCAAGCAACAACGCTCCCACCAGGGTCGTGTTGTTGCGTACCCGCATTTGAGCCTCATTCTTCGTAACGCCCTGCCGTTCCATGAGCTTGTGGTAATAACTCCACATCTCATCAAAATACGGGTTATACGCAGGGTCGATCAGTTCAAAGTTCAGCCCGGCATTCATGCGCAGCCCCAGGCGGTCGATGGCGCCGATGATGGCTTCCGGGCGGCCAACCAGGATCGGCCAGGCCATGCCTTCGTCGATCACGCCGGACACCGCCCTTAATACTCGCTCGGATTCGCCCTCAGCATAGATAATGCGTTGCGGCATGTTGCGGGCAGCGGCAATCACGGGTTTCATCAGGAACCCGGAATGCCAGACGAGGTTGTTGAGCTGGGTGCGGTAGGCATCCCAATCGGTGATTTGGCGCGTTGCCACCTTTGATGCGATGGCCGCCTCGGCCACTGCCGGGGCAATCTTGACGATGAGCCGGGGGTCGAAGGGGCGCGGAATGATGTAATCGGCCCCGAAACCGGTCACTTTCTCGCCATAGGCGGCAGCGACGATTTCGCTTTGTTCGGCGCGCGCCAATTCGGCAATGGCGCGCACCGCCGCGAGCTTCATCTCGTCGGTGATGCTGGTCGCCCCTACGTCGAGCGCCCCCCGGAAAATGAACGGGAAGCAGAGTACGTTATTGACCTGGTTCGGAAAATCCGAACGGCCCGTGGCAACGATAGCGTCATCACGCACCTCCCGCACCTCGCCGGGCCAAATCTCCGGTGTCGGGTTGGCAAGCGCCAGAACCAGCGGGTTGGGGGCCATTTTAGCGACCATCCCAGGCTTGAGCACGCCGCCTGCCGACAGCCCCAGGAAAACATCGGCTCCTTCGATGATTTCATCGAGGCAGCGCGCGCCGGTTTTCTTGGCATAGCGCGCTTTGACCGGATCCATCAACACGGCCCGCCCCTCATAGACCACCCCTTCAATGTCCGTCACCCAGATGTTTTCCACAGGGATGCCAAGCATCACCAGCAGGTCGAGGCAAGCCAGCGCCGCCGCACCAGCGCCCGAGGTCACGAGCTTGACCTCCTTCAGGCTCTTGCCCTGTATTTGCAGGCCGTTGAGAATGGCCGCACCAACCACGATGGCCGTGCCGTGCTGATCATCGTGGAAGACCGGGATCTTCATGCGGCTCCGGAGCTTCTGTTCGATGTAGAAACACTCAGGCGCCTTGATGTCCTCCAGGTTGATGCCGCCGAACGTCGGTTCCAACGCAGCAATCATGTCGACCAGGCGATCGGGGTCGGACTCGTTGATCTCGATGTCGAACACATCGATATCGGCGAATTTCTTGAACAGAACCCCCTTGCCTTCCATCACTGGCTTGGCGGCAAGCGCGCCGATATTGCCCAGGCCGAGGACAGCAGTCCCGTTGGTGATAACGCCAATCAGATTGCCGCGCGCGGTCAGGCTGGCGGCCTCCTGCGGGTCGTCCACGATGGCATCGCAGGCAGCCCCCACTCCGGGCGAATAGGCCAGAGAAAGGTCGCGCTGGTTGGTCAGTGCCTTGATCGGCGTAACCGCGATTTTGCCGGGACGTGGGAGTCGGTGATAGTCGAGCGCCGCAGCGCGTAACAGATCGTCCATGATTTTCTAGTTTCTCCTTTTTTGAAGGGGTAAACAGAAGAGACCGGCATGAATTTGCAAAGGTTCCCTCATATCCATGTCTGTGAGGCTCATCAGCCCTCCCACTGTGTCATACCAAGCCGCGCCCAATCGAAAAACGGCCCAGGGTCGCTTTTGCGGCCGGGCGCAATGTCCGAATGCCCGACAATGTCACATCGCGGATACCGTCGGGCCAGCCGCTGCAACAACGCTTCCAGCGCCACGTACTGACGCTCATCGAAAGGCTGCGTGTCGCACCCTTCCAATTCGATCCCGAGCGAAAAATCGTTGCAACACTCGCGCCCACGCCATTTTGACACCCCGGCATGCCAGGCGCGACACGCCATCGGCACAAATTGGATCAGTTCGCCGTCGCGGCGAATGAAAAAATGCGACGATACCCGCAAATGATGGATGCCCGCATAGTACGGATGCGCCGCCGGGTCGAGCCGGTTCGTAAAAAGCTCGATCACGCCAGAACCCCCGAACTCATCCGGCGGCAGGCTGATGGCGTGTATCACGATCAGACTGACACGCCCGCCTCCCGGACGGGCGTCGAAATTGGGCGAATCAACCCGCTTTGCCCCTCGCAGCCAGCCACGGGTCCCGTTACCCATTTTATATCCACCCATCCGTCACACGGCCAATATTGTGCCCGATCAAACAGGTTCAGGACAAAACTCTCTCCAAATTGTAGTACCCAGGCAGAAAAAGGGGGCTTACGCCCCCTTCAGAACTACCTGTGCAGAGAAAAATCAAGGAATCAGAACCGATCCACGTTGCGGCGGCGACGAGCCACGGCACCAACCAAACCAAGACCGGCCAACATCATGGCGTAGGTTTCGGGCTCAGGGATCGCCGGCAGCGTCGCCCCAACGTTCGTCAAGGAAATAACGATATCATCGTAATCCCAGTCTATTTTCGTACCTCCGATTGGGATAATCCCATCCTCAAACCCAATTATTGCGCCGTCAGCGGTGTATGTAACCTTTTCCCATATTTTACCGTCGTTGAAAATCGTAGGTACTGTACTCCAAGCACTTTGGTGCGCGAGGTTAGGAACCTTATCGTTTTGCCACATGAATACCAGTTCAACAGTACCATTAGGAGGGGTATATGAATAAGTGTTGTTATTGCTGGTCAGCATGCATCCAATACTAATACCTTTACACTCCATAAGAGTTGCCCCGTTACCCGAATCCACGCTCCACAGGACATAAGACCACTCCTTATTCACACCAGTAATGCCCTTGTCATTATTGGGGATTAAGTTTCCATTTGCGTCAAGTGCGGCGATGTACAGATCATTCCGCGACCAAGGAACCCCCGGATAAACTGGGCCTGAGTAGGATGAGGATGGAAGGAATGTAATTTGCACAGGCGCATTCGGATCCTGGATGTACAGGTGCCCGCCCAGTACGGTTTGAGCAACCGCCGGTATCGCGCATGTGGCGCCCAACGCTAAAAGTGAAACGGAAAGTATTTTTTTCATGAATAGATCCACCTCAAGTAAAAAA
>WREK01000038.1 GCA_009779355.1 Betaproteobacteria bacterium
CCTGTGGAGAGGATGGCTCTGGCTCCGGTCGAAAGACCGGAACGAAACCGGCCTCGACGAAGCAGGAAGTCAGCAGCAGATTTGCTTAAAAATGAGTAGGTTTGCATAGGCATGACGGAACGGTTTTGATACCAGCAACCTGCGCAACATGCGCCGCTTCTATCTGGCTTTTCCAATTCGAGAGGCACTGCCTCTCGAATTGAGCTGGACGCACTACAACGCGCTGGCTTCCCGCCTTTTTCAACACTTTTCGAAACTCCCCATCGCCTCGCCCATCCTGACCGGCTTTCCCGGTAGCCAGCCTGGCGCGAAGCGCATGTCCTGTCTGGCGAAAAGGGCCACTACGGTCGAGCCGAGTCTGAAGCGCCCCATCTCTTCTCCTTGCGCCAGTTCAACGATGCGATCATTGCCCTCGTAACTCCAGAAGCTTGCACGGCGGTTGTGCGGCGGCGTTACTTCGCCGTGCCAGACGGTTGCCACGCTACCGACGATTACCGCGCCAATGAGCACGAGCGCAAAGGAACCTTGCTCCGACTCGAATACACACACCACCCGTTCGTTGCGGGCAAACAAACCCGGTATGTTGCGCGCCATCAGTGGGTTGACCGAAAAAAGGCTCCCCGGCACATGGATCATGCGGACGAGCCGTCCAGCGCAAGGCATGTGAACACGGTGATAGTCGCGCGGACTCAGGTAGATCGTGGCAAAACTGCCGTTTTCGAACTTCTTTGCCAGTCCGGCATCGCCGCCAAGGAGGGCTTTGGCCGAGTAGTGATGCCCCTTGGCCTGGAAAATCTGCTCGCCCGCAATGGCTCCGCACTCGCTGATTGCGCCATCGGCCGGGCAAACGAGGTCGGTTCCGGCAAGCGGCCGCGCATCGGGGCGCAACGCGCGGGTGAAAAAGTCGTTGAAATCCGCGTAGGCAAGCAAGTCAGGCCTGGCCGCTTCGCTCATATCGACGCGGTAACGGCGTGCGAACGCAGCGATAGACGCCGTCATGGCCGCCCCACCTTTGCGGCTCGCAAACCAGCCTGCCAGATGGTTCAATAACCGTTTGGGTAGCAGATACTGAAGCAGGACGGTAAAAAACTCTGACATGAATCGACCCCAGAAATATGGAATAAAGTAATGATTATGCGTCACGATATCGTTGCACAATGCGTAGCATTCCCCGTTCAGGATACCCCATCATGACAGAAGTACTTCTTGTCCTCACGACACTGCCCGACAGAGCAAGCGCGAATACGCTTGCGGCGCGGCTCGTCGAGGAAAATCTTGCAGCATGCGTAAACATCCTTGCGCCGTGCGAGTCGGTGTACCGCTGGCGGGATGTGGTCGAAACGGCTACTGAAATACCCCTGCTCATCAAGACTGCCCATACCCGTTACCCGGCGCTCGAAGCAGCGGTTCAAGCCTTGCACCCATACGAAGTCCCGGAACTGATTGCACTGCCCGTCACGCATGGCCTGGCCGCATACCTTGACTGGGTGGACGCTTCGGTTACGATGCCAAGTTTCACGCCGCCCGCTATCGCCTGACTCTTCACCTCGCCCCATGCCAAGTTTCCAACGCCCATCATTTGCTGCTTTCGCTTTCCTTTTCGCATGCCTGTTGACGCTTTGCGCGCCTTGCGCACAGGCCAACGACCCACTTCCCGTGGAGAAAGCCTTTGCCATGCGCGCACGTGCGATCAGCCACGATACCGTTGAGATCGTCTTTGAAATTGCACCCGACTATTATCTCTACGGCGAGCGTTTCGCGTATCAAGCAGACCCTGCCGAGGTCGTTCTTGGCTCCATCGACCGACCGCCCGGCAAGCGCAAGAAGGATCCCGTTTTTGGGGAAGTCGAAACTTATCACGGCCAGTTGCGCATGCGCCTGCCGGTCAGCACGCCACCGGGGATCGAGCGCTTTAGCCTGGATGTGAAAAGCCAAGGCTGTTGGGAGGGCGGCATGTGCTATCCGCCCGTCGTGCAACGCGCTGAAATTGATCTGACCGCGCTCGCAGAAAACCACGTTAGCGCGGGCAGCGGCAACACAAATAGCGCAACCGGCGATGAAAGCGGGCGGCTGGCCGGAATACTCTCTTCTACCAGTGTGCCGATGGCACTGGCTATTTTCTTTGGGCTTGGCCTGTTGATGGCGTTTACGCCCTGCGTATTTCCGATGATCCCGATTTTGTCCGGCATCATCGTCGGCACGGGCAACCCACTATCGCGTCCGCGTGCGTTGGCGCTCTCGGTTGCCTACGTGCTTGGCATGGCGCTGACCTATGCCCTGGCGGGTGTCGTTGCCGGGCTGACCGGCTCAATGCTCTCGGCTGCGCTGCAAAACACCTGGGTCCCGCTGGTTTTCGCCCTGCTGTTCGTGCTGCTGGCGCTATCGATGTTCGGCTTCTTTGAATTGCGGCTGCCGGCAGCGCTACAAAGCCGCCTCGCCGATGCCGCCAATCGGAAAAAGGGCGGCCATCTTGGTGGCGTAGCGCTGATGGGCGCAATTTCGGCCCTCATCGCCAGCCCCTGCATCACGGCCCCCCTGATGGGCGCGTTGCTTTACATCGCCAGGACCGGCGATGCGGTATTGGGCGGATTAGCGCTTTTCACGCTCGCGCTGGGCATAGGCGTGCCGCTCATCATCGTGGCGCTGGCGGCGCATTCGCTGTTGCCAAAGGCCGGGCCGTGGATGGAAGGGGTTCGGAAAACAACGGGCGTGCTGCTGCTGGCAGTGGCGTTATGGGTCGCCTCGCCGGCATTACCGGGGCTTGTTGTGATGCTTGGATGGGCCGCGCTATTGCTGTTCCCAGGGATATTTCTCTCCGCGCTCGACCCCTTGCCTGCCGACGCAGGTGGTTGGCGGCGATTCTGGAAGGGCGTAGGCGTCGTCCTGCTCGTCGGTGGCGTGGTCATACTGGTGGGGACGCTCGCCGGGTCACGCGACCCGCTCCGACCGCTTGCCGTTTTCCACACGCACACCAGAGCGGCTGCTTTTTCCGGTTTCGAGGACATTGCTTCGGAAGCCGAACTTGACGCCCGGCTAAAAACCACCGACCGTCCGATCCTTCTCGATTTTTATGCCGACTGGTGCGTCGCCTGCAAAGAGATGGAACGCGATACCTTCAGCAATCCGGCGGTCGTCGCGCAGATGGCGCGTATGCGGCTGCTGCGGGCCGATGTCACCGCCTATGACGACTCGCACAAGGCGCTGCTTAAGCGCTTTGGGTTCGTCGGCCCGCCCGGCATCGTATTTTTCGGCGCGGACGGTCAATTGCGCGAAGGTTTGCGCGTAACAGGGTTTATGCCCGCCGACGAATTCTCTGCCCTGCTCGACCGTGCGTTATAGTCACTTTCGGCCTATAATCGTTTTTTTCCATCCCATCGTACTACTATGTTCTCTGGCATCGTGACTGCGGTTGGCCGTATCGAACAAATCGAACCTTTGGGCGACGGCCTGCGCCTCACCGTGGATACCGGCGGACTCGATCTCGACGGTACCGCCCTCGGCGACAGCATCGCCACCAGCGGCGTGTGCCTGACCGTGATCGGGCTTGACGACAGCCGGGTGAAATTCGACGTTTCGCGCGAAACCCTCAACTGCTCGGTCGGGTTGGATCACGTGGGCAATGCGGTCAACCTTGAAAAGGCACTCGCCCTCAACGGCCTCATCGGCGGCCATCTGGTCACAGGGCACGTGGACGGTATCGGCGAAGTCATGAACTTCGCGCCCCTGGCGGAGAGCTTTGAACTGGTGGTACGCGTACCAGACACTATCGCGGGCTACATCGCCCGCAAAGGCTCCATCACCGTCAACGGCGTGAGCCTGACAGTCAATGATGTTCAAGGATGCGATTTTTCGGTCAACCTGATCCCACACACGATTGCCGTCACCAATTTCAGGCATCTGGTCACGGGCGACAAGGTCAACCTCGAAATCGACCTCATCGCCCGTTACGTCGATCGCATGCTGGTCTGGCGCAAAGAACAGAACATGGAAGAAGGCAACGCCTGAACCATCCGTGCCCGCCCCCGCCATTGCCGCCAGCCATCAAGAGACAAAAAATGAGCGCACAAATCCATACCATCCCGGCACAGGCTCCCGTGCATCAAAGCGCCCTGTCCCCGATTTCCGAGATCATCGCCGAGATCAAGGCCGGACGCATCGTCGTGCTTGTCGACGAGGAAGACCGCGAGAACGAAGGCGACCTGCTGATGGCCGCCGAATTCGTCACTCCAGAAGCCATCAACTTCATGGTTACGCACGGGCGCGGCCTCGTCTGCCTGACGCTCACCGCCGAACGCTGCGAACAACTCGGCCTCGAACAGATGGTCAAGGACAACCGCACACCATATGGCACGGCCTTTACCGCCTCTATCGAAGCCGCAACCGGCGTGACGACCGGCATCTCGGCTCACGACCGCGCTCGCACGATCCAGGTGGCTACCGCCCGCCACGCTGCGCCGGAAGACATCGTAATGCCCGGCCACATTTTTCCTCTCACTGCCCAAAAGGGCGGCGTGCTGATCCGCGCCGGCCACACCGAGGCTGGCTGCGACCTCGCCCAGCTTGCCGGACTAGAACCGGCAGCGGTTCTTTGCGAAGTGCTCAAGGAAGACGGCACGATGGCGCGGCTGCCCGACCTGATCGAATTCGCCCGCAAGCACCAGCTCAAGATCGGAGCTATCCGCGACCTCATCGAATACCGCGCCGCCAACGAACGGCTGATCGAGCGCATTGCCGACAAGAACATCGATACACCCTACGGACGCTTCCACCTCGCGGCTTTCCGTGACAAAACCTCGGATGATGTGCATTTCGCGGTTCATCACGGCAATATCCGCCCAGAAACCGAAACTTTCGTCCGCGTGCATGAGCCTGTCTCTTTCGTCGATTTTCTCAATTCCTCCCCCTGCAGCCATTCTTTCTCCCTGCAGCAGGCGTTCACCACACTGGCCAAAGCAAAGGCGGGCGTGGTTGTGCTTCTGTACCGCCCGCAGACCGGCCAGGAACTGCTCGACAGACTCACCGGCAAAACCTCTCCACAGGTGTGCTGGGACGCAAGGCTCTCCGGTGTCGGCGCGCAAATCCTGCGCAGCCTCAATGTCGGCAAGATGCTTGTGCTGTCCAGCCCGCGCAAGATCCCCAACATGGCCGGTTTCGGCCTCGAAATCACGGGTTTCGCCACACCCGTGGAACCGGCCCTATCTTCCCCTTATCCCGCTGGTTCCCGCGAATCCGGCTGAACCCCAAACCGCCCTTTTTCATTTTTTCCTGCATGACATTATGTTTCGCTACGATGACATCATAGAACACGACATCGGTCTCGACGGTCAGGGGCTACGTATCGGCGTGGTCATGAGCCGCTTCAATCCGGACGTGGGTGAAGGGCTGCTTTCGGCCTGCATTGAAGAATTGCGCGCCCTTGGCGTCGCCCCCGCTAACATTCGGATTGCCACCGTGCCCGGCGCGCTCGAAATTCCACTCACGTTGCAACGCCTTGCCCACAGCGGCCAGTTCGACGCGCTAGTGGCCCTCGGCGCGGTCATCCGAGGCGAAACCTATCACTTCGAGTTGGTTTCCAACGAAATGGGCCGGGGCATCTCCCGGATCATGCTCGACAGCGGCCTGCCGATTGCCAACGGCGTACTGACCACCGAAGACGACGATCAGGCGTTAGCGCGAATGCAGGGCAAAGGCCGTGATTGCGCACGCACGGCGGTCGAAATGGCCAACTTGCTGAAGGCGCTGCCATGAGCCGGGAAGGGCGCAGGGAAATTGCCGCACGACGGCAAGCGCGCGAATTCGCACTGCAAGGCATCTACCAATGGCTGCTGCACGAGTTCTCCAACGAAGAACCTGCAACGGCGCACACGTCAGCCAAACCTTCGCTACCGGAGCAAGCGCCTCAGGTGCAGTTGCACGCCATCGAAGAACTTCTCGCCAGTGCCACATCGGAAGACAACCCCCCAAAAAACCGTTCGCGCACCCCACCGAATGCCGAATTTTTCGCCGCCCTGTTGCAGGGCGCAGTACGTGAAGCATCCGAAGCGCGCAGTATCATCGAACCGCTGCTTACACGCACCATCGCGGAACTTTCGCCGGTTGAGCATGCAATTCTGTTATTGAGCGTTTTTGAATTGCGTCATGACACCGAAACACCTTACCGTGTCGTCATCAACGAGGCCATCGAACTAGCAAAGAAATACGGCGGTACGGATGGGCACAAATTCATCAACGGGGTGCTCGACCGCCTGGCGGCCAGCTTGCGTCCAGAAGAAGTCGCCTTCGCCCGCGCGCAGGAATCAGAATCAAATAAACGCGGCTGATGGGTAAAAAAAACCGGCAAAGGCAACCGCCCCGCCGGTTCAGATTCAGGTTCCCTCGCCGGTTGATTTTCATTCGGCAATTGGGTGCCTCAAAAAACATCGGGTTTCGCTAAAAGAGCAAAAGTTTTTCCAATGAAATCAAAGGGAAATTTTTCTGACTCCATGAAACAAGGGAGTTTTTCGAGGCACCCAATTGATTAAGTCAGTTTAGCGCTTGCCCTTGGCAGCATTGACCGCAGCTTTCAGGGTTGCTCCAGCGGAAAATTTAGGCACTTTCGATGCAGCAATCTTGATTGCTGCACCCGTCTGCGGGTTACGGCCTGTGCGTGCCGCACGTTTGGAGACCTCAAACGATCCAAAACCGGTAAAGGCCACTTTGTCGCCCTCGACCAGTTGCTCAGAGATGATCTCGAGCACCCCGGATAACGCGCGTTCTGCCTGAGCACGCGAAACATCCAGACGATCGGCCAATGCTTCGACGAATTCACCTTTGTTCATGCTATTCCTCAATTTAGACAGGGTTGTGGTTGCTAGGTTATGGTTGCTACGAGGCAAAACATAAGTGTTGCTGTTGAAACAGCCAGACAATGCCACATCAGCCCGACGGATTCTAGCACCTCATGGAAAAGTGCGCTTCCGTTCACATTAAAAAAGCTGAAAAAGCGCCAGAAACAAGGAATGTGGCGAGAATACCTTTTTTGTCATGCAAAAACTCTGACAAAAATCAATGACAGCCCCGACATAGTGTTATATTCATATATACAAATACAAGGCATATGGAGAGAACCGGGAAGAATCGGATCTCGCGTTAGCGAACTATGACGCGGGATCCGCAGTTCGGCCTGCAATATTTATGCCATAATTTATACTTCTATTGAAAAAAAGGAAACACCCTCTCATGGATGACAACAAGGCCAAGGCGCTTGCCGCTGCACTGGCGCAGATCGAAAAACAGTTCGGCAAGGGTTCAATCATGCGCATGGGTGACGACAGCATCGAGCGTGATATTCAAACCGTATCGACCGGTTCACTCGGGCTGGATATCGCGCTGGGACTGGGTGGATTGCCACGCGGGCGGGTCGTCGAAATCTACGGGCCGGAAGCTTCCGGTAAAACCACCCTCACGCTCCAGGTCATCGCGGAGATGCAGAAACTCGGCGGCACAGCGGCCTTCATCGACGCTGAGCACGCGCTTGATGTCGTCTACGCCGAAAAACTCGGGGTCAAGGTCAATGATCTGCTGATCTCACAGCCCGATACCGGTGAGCAGGCATTGGAAATCGCCGACATGCTGGTGCGATCGGGTGGCGTGGACATCGTCGTGATCGACTCGGTGGCTGCGCTCACGCCCAAGGCCGAAATCGAAGGCGAAATGGGCGACCAGCTTCCCGGCCTGCAAGCCCGCCTGATGAGTCAGGCGCTCCGCAAACTCACCGCCAATATCAAGCGTACCAACACCCTGGTCATCTTCATCAATCAGATACGAATGAAGATCGGCGTCATGTTCGGCAATCCAGAAACCACCACTGGCGGCAACGCGCTCAAGTTCTACTCCTCGGTGCGCATGGACATCCGCCGTACCGGCGCAATCAAGAAAAGCGACGAAATCGTGGGCTCCGAGACCAAGGTCAAGGTCGTCAAGAACAAGGTTGCCCCTCCGTTTAAAGAAGCGCATTTCGACATCCTCTACGGCGAGGGCATCTCGCGCGAAGGGGAGATCATCGACTTGGGTGTCGCGCACAATATCGTTGATAAATCTGGGGCCTGGTACGCCTACAAGGGAGACAAGATTGGCCAGGGCAAGGACAACACGCGCGAATTCCTGCGCAACAACCCGGCAATGGCGCTTGAGATCGAAAACCGGGTACGGCTTGCCGTCGGTTTGCCAGAGTTGCCCGCCGCCACACCGGCAAAGCCTGGCTCCGCCAAACCCGCCAAACCTGACACTGCCAAATAATCAAACTTTTTTTCATCCCCACACCATGAACAAGCCAAGCCTGCGCGAACGGGCCTTACGTTGCCTCTCCCGGCGCGATTACAGCCGCGCCGAATTGACAGCAAAGCTCGCGCCTTATGGCACGGATGAAGAAATCGAAGCCATGTTGGATCGCATGGATGAGCTCTGTCTTCAATCCGACGCGCGTATGGCTGAAAACTGGGTGCGCACCCACGCCAACCGTTTTGGCCGTGCCCGCCTGCAAAATGAGCTGATCCTACGTGGCGTGGGGCGCGAACTGATCGAAGAAGCGATCAACGGCATAGCAAATGAACTCGAACGCGCGCATGCGGCCTGGCAGTCCCGGTACTCCGCCCTGCCTATTGACGCCCGCGAATGGGCACGGCAAGCCCGTTTTCTACTTGCGCGCGGCTTCGCTGCCGAGACCGTCCATGCTGTACTCCACGGCGAACCTGAAGAAAACATGGAAATTGAAACGCCATGAGCCTGCTGACAGCAAGCGGTCTTCGCAAACGCTACAAGACTCGTACCGTCGTGCATGATGTTTCGTTTGAAGTCAGGCCCGGCGAAATTGCCGGCCTGCTCGGCCCCAACGGCGCAGGCAAGACCACCTGCTTCTATATGATCGTCGGCCTCGTGCGTAGCGACGGCGGCGAAATTCACCTCGGCGACGAACGGATCACCCACCTGCCCATTCACGCCCGCGCACGCCGCGGGCTGTCCTATCTGCCACAGGAAATGAGCGTGTTCCGCAAGCTCACCGTGGCCGAAAACATCCGTGCCGTACTTGAACTCCAGGGACTCGAAGAAGAACGAATCGTCCAACGCCTTGAGGAGCTTCTCGTCGAACTGGGTATCTTGCACTTGCGCGACAACACGGCCATTTCACTGTCCGGCGGCGAACGGCGGCGCTGCGAGATTGCGAGGGCACTGGCGACTTCTCCCCGGCTGATCCTGCTCGACGAACCTTTCGCGGGGGTTGACCCCATCGCAGTACTCGATATTCAAAAGATCATTCGCTTCCTCAAGGAACGCGGTATCGGCGTACTCATTACCGACCACAACGTGCGTGAGACCCTGGGCATTTGCGACCAGGCCACGATTATCAGCGAAGGCCGCGTGCTGGCTGGAGGAGTGCCCGCCGACATCATCGCCAACGAACAAGTTCGCCAGGTTTACCTCGGCGAACATTTCCAGCTCTGAAGCTTTGCGCGTATGAAACCGACGCTCCAACTCAAGCTCTCGCAACACCTGACTTTAACGCCGCAGTTGCAGCAGTCGATCAAGTTGTTGCAACTCTCAACACTGGAACTCAACCAGGAAATCGAACGCGTCCTGCTGGAAAACCCGATGCTCGAACGCGAAGAAGGCAGTGAGGACACGTTTCCCAGATTCCCGGACATCTTAGCCAGCACGGCAGGCAAAACCGAGACCCCTGACCCCGGCGGCGAACAAGGCGTCCAGCCGGAGTCTTATCTTTCCGACAGCGAATACGAAGAAAGGGTCGACTGGTCAGATACCGGCAGCGGCGCCCATAGCAGGGGTGAAGATGAAGATTTCGATTTCCAGGAAGTCCAGGCCGCAAGTACTTCATTAAGCGAGCACCTCAATGCCCAAGTGGCGCTCTCGCAGCTCTCCGACCGCGACCGCATGCTGGTGCGCTTCATCATTGAGGCACTTGACGACGATGGCTACCTGCACCAGGAGTTGGAAGAACTGTTTGATCTGTTACCGCCCGAACTCGGGTTCGATCCCGACGATCTCATGATCGCATTGCGCCATGTGCAGCAATTCGAACCAATCGGGATTGGCGCGCGCACCCCACAGGAATGCCTGAGCCTGCAACTGAAGGCGCTGCCCGCCTCACCTGAACGCAATCTGGCGATTAACATTGTCGAGCATCATATCGAATTTCTGGCCGAGCGCAACTTCGTCCAGATCAGGCGCTTAACGGACTGCGAAAACGAAACCCTGCGCGCGGCACAGGCGCTGATCCTCAGCCTCGACCCGCACCCCGGTTCGCGCCTCTCTGGCATGCAGCCCCACTACGTACTGCCCGATGTCAACGTGCGCAAGATTCGCGGACGCTGGACGGCAACCCTCAATACCGAGGCCATGCCTAAACTGCGCGTCAACCGGCTCTACGTTACCTTGCTGCAACAAAGCCGGAGTCATGCGGGCGCCCTCTCCGGGCAATTACATGAAGCGCGCTGGCTCATTAAGAATATTCAGCAACGATTTGACACAATCCTCCGTGTTTCACAGGCAATCGTTGACCAACAACGGCAGTTCTTCGATCATGGCGAGGTGGCGATGAAGCCACTAACCCTCAGGGAGATCGCAGACCAGCTCGAATTGCACGAATCCACCGTATCGCGCGTAACCACCCAGAAATACATGGCCACACCGCGTGGCGTGTTTGAACTCAAGTATTTCTTTTGCAGCCACGTCACAACCGATGCTGGCGGAGCGGTATCTTCGACAGCGATTCGCGCCCTTATCCGGCAAATCATCGATGCTGAAGACAAGAAAAAACCCCTGTCCGACGCAAAAATCGCTGACCTGCTCAGTGAGCAGGGGTTCAATGTTGCGCGGCGCACTGTCGTTAAATACCGCACGTCGCTCAGTATTCCCGCTGTCAGCCAGCGAAAAACGCTTTAATCACCACCCACGAAGAGGAGTTAGCATGAATCTCAACATCACCGGCCATCATGTCGAAGTCACGGACGCTATTCGCGCTTACACATCGGAAAAGATCGATCGCGTCGTCCGCCATTTTGACAATGTCACCAGTGTTAACGTGATTCTTTCCGTCGATAAGCTCAACCAGAAAGCCGAAGTCACCGCCCATATGCGCGGCAAGGACATCCACGTCGAATGCGTCGATGCCGACCTGTACGCCGCCATCGATGCCTTGGCCGACAAACTCAACCGTCAGATGCAAAAGCACAAGCAGAAAACTGCCGAGCATCATCACGATTCGCACAAATTTGCAGCAGAACGTTGATATTCATTCCGCCCCCAGCATGCCATGACCCGCGCCATCGATTACCTTGAACGTATTCTCAACGCCCGGGTGTACGACGTTGCTGTCGAAACACCGCTTGACCTCGCCATCGGTCTTTCCGCCCGGACTCACAACCGCATCCTCCTCAAGCGCGAGGATATGCAGCCGGTGTTCAGCTTCAAACTGCGCGGAGCCTACAACAAGATGGCGAACCTTTCGCCGCAGGCGCTCAAGCGCGGGGTAATCTGCGCCTCGGCGGGCAACCACGCTCAGGGCGTGGCGCTATCGGCGCAAAAACTCGGCGTACGGGCCGTCATCGTCATGCCTGGGACTACACCGCAGATCAAGATCGACGCAGTGCGCGCGCGCGGCGGTGAAGTCGTGCTGGCAGGCGAGTCCTACTCCGATGCATATACCCACGCCATTGAACTCGAAAAGCGCGAAAAACTGAGTTTCGTTCATCCTTACGACGACCCGGATGTCATCGCTGGCCAAGGCACGATCGGCATGGAAATCCTGCGTGCCCATTCGCAGCCAATCCACGCCGTATTCTGTGCCATCGGCGGAGGCGGCCTCATTGCCGGGGTCGCGGCCTATATCAAGCGCTTGCGACCGGAGATCCGGATCATCGGCGTAGAAACCGTCGATGCCAACGCAATGGCACTCTCGCTTGCCGCCGGACATCCGGTGACGCTGGAACAAGTCGGCCTGTTCGCCGACGGAACCGCCGTCAAGCGCGTAGGCGACGAAACCTTCCGCCTATGCCGCCAGTACGTCGATGAGGTCATCGAAGTCGATAACGACACCATCTGTGCCTCCATCAAGGACGTGTTCGAAGACACTCGCTCCATTCTCGAACCCTCGGGCGCGCTCGCCGTGGCTGGGGCCAAGGCTTACGCGCATCAAAACAAGCTGAAGGACAAGACCCTGGTCGCAGTCGCTTCGGGAGCGAACATGAATTTCGACCGCCTGCGCTTCGTTGCCGAACGCGCCGAACTGGGCGAACAGCGTGAGGCCGTACTGGCAGTGACTATCCCAGAGCAACCGGGGTCATTTCGTAAGTTCTGCCAACTCCTCGGCAATCGCAGCATTACCGAATTCAACTACCGCTATGCCGATGCCCGGAAGGCGCATATCTTCGTCGGGGTCAGCGTCCACAACCGTGCCGAAGCCACCCGGCTCATCGAACAGCTCGAACGCCATCAACTACCTGCCGTCGACCTCACCGACAACGAGATGGCCAAGACCCACGTCCGTTACATGGTCGGTGGTCACGCCCCGCAGGCTGAAAACGAAGTGCTTTACCGCTTCATTTTCCCGGAGCGCCCCGGCGCACTGATGGATTTTCTCTCCCGGCTACGTTCGGACTGGAACATCAGTTTGTTCCACTACCGCAACCATGGCGCGGATTTCGGGCGCGTACTCGTCGGCATGCAGGTTCCGCCGAGCGATCAGGCCAGTTTTGCCGAATTCCTTCGCCAGCCCGGCTACGAATACACCGAAGAAACCCACAACCCCGCCTACCGGCTCTTCCTGGGGTAAACCCATGGCTGGCATGTAGCGCATTCCCGCCTGGTGGCGTACTATCGTCTCGGTTTGTGTTCCGGCACACGATGAACAAACTGAACAAACGTTTCCGCTTCCTCGCCGCCGATCTTGCTTTCGCCGCCGTGTTCACGTTGTGCGCGATATTGTGCGTCCTGGTTTACCTGTATCAGCGCGACGCCCAAACCCACCAGCAAAGTACCATCCAACTCTCCATTGCCGAGCACGACGTGGCTTACTTCAGCCACGACATCGGCCTATTGCTGCAAAACATCGACGAGAGCCTGAAAACCATACTCGATACCGCTGCGCGCAAGCCTATCCAGACGGAGACTCTCCAGGACGCCCTGAGCAACGTCCCTTATCTGAATTCGATCTCGCTCCTCGACCCGCAAGGCAAAGTCATTGCCAGCACGGCGGCAGCCAACATCGGGCAAACTTTCAACATCACCGCCCGCCCTGTCTATCCACAGCCCAGCGGAAGCCTGCTGCGTATCGGGCCGACCTATATGGGCAATGACCTCGCTGATGGCATACCCCTGACCGACAACGCCAAGAGCACTCCCGACAAGGGGTTCATCCCGATCATTCACACCCGCCAACCCAATCTCAGCGAAAACACCCTGGTCGCCACCCTCAATCTCGAATACCTGCTGCTCCGGATCACCAGTTTTCCCGGCATATCACCGGCTGCCCGTATCGCGGTATTGCGTGCCGACGGCCTGCGGCTGTTCGACACCATGCCGACGGATGCCGGCCTGTTGCTGTTTGAACGCGAAACTGTCGAACGCTGGCAAAAGGGTGAAATAAACAACCGAAAGGAACTGACGACAATCGACGCCCGACACTGGATCGTTGCCGACCGTCTCCACTCGCGATTGCCCATCGGTGTCACTTTGGCCATCGACCGCGACGATTTGCTAAAAGAAACCATCCTCAAAATTCGGCGCAACAACCTGACCGTCTTGTTGCTGATGGTCATCGGCATGGTCTGCGTGCTTTTTGGCTACCTGTTTTTCCGTCACGCCAACCGTCACCAGCGCGAACGGATATCCAGGATCGAAGTGCAGCGTGGCTTGCTGGAGAGCTCGCTCAACGCTTGCACCAACGCTATTGTCATCACAAAACCGGACGGCATCATCGAATGGAGCAACCCGGCCTTCTCCGCCCTGACTGGTTATACGGCAACCGAAGCCAGTGGTAAAAACCCAGGCGCCCTCTGCAAATCCGGAAAACAAGACAAAACCTTCTACACGCACATGTGGCAAACCATCCGCTCTGGGCGTATCTGGCGCGGGGAACTCATCAACCGTCGCAAGGACGGCAGCCTCTACGACGAACTGCTGACCATTGCGCCCGCGCTCGACAGCGAAGGCACCATCCAGCACTTCATTGCCACCAAAGAAGATCTCACACAGCAAAAAGCAGCGCGCGAAGAACTCGAAATCGCACATTCCCACCTCAACGCCGTGGTAGAAAACTTCCCCGGCTCGCTTGTCATGGAAGACCTCCAGGGCCGCATCGTCCTGCTCAACCAGAATCTATTTGAACTGCTTGGCCTGCCGGGAACCGAAGAATACGTCCTGGGCAAGCCAGTACACCCGCTGATGGCGTTCAGCAGCCATATCGCCGAGAACAGCCAGGCTTTCCTGGATCATGTCGAAGAACTACGCGCGGCAGGCCGCCCCTCGTATGGCGAGGAAATTCATTTCAAGGACGGTCGCTGGATCGAGCGCGATTTCATCCCGATCCGCCTGCATGAAAACCTGATCGGTTTCCTCTACATCTACCGTGACATCTCACAACGCAAGCGCCACGCACGCGAACTCTGGCAACTTGCCACCTCCGACCCGCTTACCGGCATCCCCAACCGCCGTGCCTTCTTTGAGAGCATCGAACACGAACGCGCACGCCTGACCCGCTATCCAGACGAAGCTGCCGTCCTGATGATCGACATCGACCACTTCAAGCAGATCAACGATACACACGGCCATGCCGCCGGGGACGCCGTGCTTTGCCACATCGTGCGTCAGGTGCGCAAACTGCTGCGTGGATCCGACACACTGGCCCGCCTGGGTGGCGAGGAGTTCGCCGTCCTACTGCCGAAAGCCAACCGCGAAGGCGCGCTTGGCCTCGCAGAACGGGTGCGAAAAGTGCTCGAAGAGAACCCGCTCATCTACAACGACGTACCCATCCACGTCACCGCCAGCGTTGGCGTCACCATCATGAGCCATACCGACCCCAATACCGACAAGACACTGTCACGCGCCGACCACGCCCTGTACGAAGCCAAGCGCAACGGGCGCAACCGGGTGGAAATCAGCTAAAGACATAAACGGCCGGCAGGTTGTTAACAAAGTCTTTACATATGACATGTTCAAATCAGCCTATCCCGCCGTATTTGGCCTCCCTCTCGAGGGAGGTGGCACGCCGCAGGCGTGACGGAGGGAGTTGGCAACGCTTGAACGCGCTCAATAGTTACAGCCTAACAACCGGAACCCTCGCTACTCCCTCCGCCACCCGCCTTCGGCGGGCGGCACCTCCATCAAGAGGCAGGGCGATTGCACCTGTTTGTCATGACACTATGAAGCGGCAGCACGAAATATTGCACCCACATCTGAAGAGAACTTGGTCGCCATTCCTGGCATGCAGATCGAATGGTGATACAGGTCGGACAAGCCGCGTAGCGGCGCCCTCCGACGGTCGTACCGTCCGATGCGAGAGCATCGCAATATGAAATAAAAAATGGTGACGCTTCGCGTCAGAGGGTTTACACCCGACGGATGGCGGCCTTCGGCCTTATTCACCCTACGATTCACTTCGGGCTACGTTTGCCGCCAACTATGATATCGGGATGCAATCGCCCTGTCTTTGAAAGGGGTACAAACTCCTTCCAAAAGTTTGTTAAACCGGCCTGAAAGCCGGTTCTGAATAGTTGTTGTTCAAAAGCCGGGGCAAAATTTTTTATTTTGTCTGATTGTGAGTCTGCGGCAGGATCACAATGATAGACTCCATGAAATTTTTCACGATTTGCTTGTTATTTTGTAATTTCTTATATCTATTTATCCTGATGGTGCAAATTCTTTGGAAGGGAAAGTAGCAAATGGCGGTTCCTACTCTCTGTTAGCATCCACACACTGGGGATGGACGAGTCCGTGGAAGCGGTGTTCTTGTTCAAAAGCAGGCAGGTACTCAAAGTAAGTCCGGCGCTGAAACCGTGGCGCGGCCTGAGCGCCTGCCGTGGCGCGCGGGGCATGATCGAATGGCGTCCCGGACATGCCGCGCGGCGGGGTCTGCGCGCGTGTGCGCAGCTGCGCCATGCCCCCAACAATCCTTTGAAGGAACCAAGGCGATGAAACGGGCGCCCCGCCAGCAGGGCGTCTCGATGACGGAGCTGCTCATTGCCCTGCCGATGTTCGTGCTGCTGATCTTCATCATTGCCGAACTGAGCCGGATGCACGAAGCCAAGAG
>WREK01000039.1 GCA_009779355.1 Betaproteobacteria bacterium
GCAATGACTTGGCGGGCATTGCGCAACACTTCTTGGTCTCCGCTGGCTGGCCGTGACATGGCTTTCTCCATCAGGGGTCATGGAGACATATTATTACATCAATGAATTGGAAATGGAATTACACGCCATGCCGAGCATTAGCGAAAACGCCTCCCTCGGAGCTTGACTTTGGTAACAGTATCTATGCAGTGATAAAAATTGGCCAGCAGCGTAGCTCCACTGCTGGCCAAAGCGCAAACGTCATGCCGGGTTGGCAAACGCTTCAGTTTTGTCGAAACACATGTAGCGGTAAATGTCCTTTGCCTCCTTGTCACCCATGAGAACAGCGACTTGTTCCAGATACTCCGCTGAGGTCGGAATTCGCCCCAGGAGCGCGCAGACGGCGGCTAACTCAGCGGAACCGAGATAGACGCGCGTATCCAGCCCAAGCCGGTTGGGGAAATTGCGGGTGGAAGTCGACATTGCGGTAGTGCCTTTCCTGATCTGCGCCTGATTACCCATGCACAGGCTGCATCCAGGCATTTCTATCCGCGCCCCGGCACGGCCCAGCACACCGTAATAGCCTTCTTCATTGAGGATCATGGCGTCCATCCGGGTGGGTGGGGCAATCCAGAGCCGCGTGGGCAGGTCTGTCTTGCCATCGAGCACCTTACCGGCGGCACGGAAATGGCCGATGTTGGTCATGCAAGAGCCGATGAACACTTCGTCGATTTTATCGCCCGCTACTTCGGAGAGAAGTTTTACGTCATCCGGATCATTGGGGCAGGCCACGATGGGTTCCGTAATATCGGCGAGGTCAATTTCGATGATCGCGGCGTATTCTGCTGTGTCATCGGGTTGGATCAACTCTCCCTTGGCAACCCAGTCTTCCATCGCACGGATGCGGCGTTCCAGCGCGCGTGCATCCTGATAGCCATTGGCAATCATCCACTTCATCAGCGCAATGTTCGAGTTCATGTACTCGACGACAGGAGCCTTGTTGAGCCGCACCGTGCAACCGGCGGCGGAACGTTCGGCGGAAGCGTCGGTCAGTTCGAACGCCTGTTCGACTTTGAGATCGGGCAGTCCTTCGATTTCGAGGATACGCCCGGAGAAGACGTTCTTCTTGCCTTCTTTCTTGACCGTCAGCAAACCCTGCCCAATCGCGTAGAGCGGGATGGCATTGACAAGGTCGCGCAGGGTGATGCCGGGACGCATCTGCCCCTTGAACCTGACCAGCACGGATTCCGGCATGTCGAGCGGCATCACGCCGGTAGCGGCGGCAAAGGCAACGAGGCCAGAACCCGCTGGGAACGATATGCCAATGGGGAAGCGTGTATGCGAGTCGCCGCCGGTTCCGACGGTATCAGGCAACAGCAGGCGGTTGAGCCATGAGTGAATCACGCCGTCACCCGGACGCAGGGCTACGCCGCCGCGCGTGCTGATGAAGCCGGGCAGGTCGCGGTGCGTTTTTATGTCGACGGGTTTCGGGTATGCAGCGGTATGACAGAAGGACTGCATCACCATGTCGGCGGAAAAGCCGAGGCAGGCGAGGTCTTTCAACTCATCGCGCGTCATTGGGCCGGTGGTGTCCTGTGAACCGACGGTGGTCATCTTCGGCTCGCAGTAGGTCTCCGGACGAACGCCCTGCCCTTCCGGCAGGCCACAGGCGCGGCCAACGATCTTTTGCGCAAGCGAAAAACCCTTTCCAGTATCTATGGGCGCCTGCGGCAGACGGAAAAGCGCGGAAGGCGGAAGACCCAGCGCCTCTCTCGCACGCGCGGTGAGGGCACGCCCAATGATGAGTGGGATACGCCCTCCGGCACGCACTTCGTCAAGAATTACCGGGGTCTTGAGCAGGGCCATGGCGATGGGCTCACCTTCCTTTCTCACCGTAATTTTGGCGTTCACGCGGTCGACGATAAGTTCGATCTCGTCGCCCATCCCCATCTTGCTGACGTCGATTTCAATGGGCAAGGCGCCGGCATCTTCCATCGTGTTGAAGAAGATCGGGGCAATCTTGGTGCCCAGGCACACCCCCCCGAAACGTTTGTTGGGCACGAAAGGAATGTCTTCGCCAGTAAACCAGAGCACAGAATTGGTGGCCGATTTGCGCGAAGAGCCGGTTCCTACCACGTCGCCCACATAGGCGACGAGTTGTCCCCTGCCGCGTAATTCTTCGAGGAACTTCACGGGGCCGCGTTCGCCGGGTACCTCGGGTTCGATACCGGGACGCGCATTCTTGAGCATGGCAAGCGCGTGAAGCGGAATATCGGGCCGCGACCAGGCATCCGGCGCAGGAGAAAGGTCGTCGGTGTTGGTTTCACCCGACACTTTGAACACGGTAAGTTTCTGCCTCGCGGGCACTTCGGGGCGCGAAGTAAACCATTCGCCTGCCGCCCAGGATTGCATTACCTCTTTCGCGTTTGCGTTGCCGCCATTGGCGAGCTCGAATACATCATTGAAATAGTCGAAAACCAGCAAGGTTTTTTTCAGCGCCTCGGCTGCGACGGATCCAACTTCGGCATCGGCCAGTAACTCGATCAGGGGCTTGACATTGAAACCGCCCAACATGGTTCCAAGCAGTTCCGTGGCCCGCCCCCTGGACACCAGCGAGTTGGTTTTCTTGCCGCGCGCAAGATGGGCGAGAAACTCAGCCTTCACCTTGGCGGCATCATCCACCCCGGCAGGCACGCGGTACGTGAGCAGGTCTATCAGAAATTCTTCCTCTCCGGCGGGAGGATCCCGAAGTAGCGCGAGGAGGTCGACTGTTTGCTGCTTTGACAGTGGCAGCGGAGGAATACCAAGCGCAGCACGCTCGGCAACATGGGCACGATAGGCATCAAGCATGGCTGTTTCCTTTAAGCAATAAGCGTTTGAACGTGGTTATTATAATCATGACTGTCTCCGGGCGAGGTGGTTGCATCCCTATCGTATATCTTTTATAAGAATACGATGAGGAGGGGTTTTCTGGCCTGTCATCTGTCATGCACCCTTTGTGACAAGCCCCTGAAAATTTCATCATGTCGGCTAGGAAAACGCTGATTTATTCCATCCGGGCAGCGCAGGTGCGGGTTTCAAACACGTCCATGTCCGTTCGTCGGCTTGCAGCCCATGTGTCAGGCTATGTTTTGGGCGGGTTTGAAACCCGCGCCTACGATGCCAGAACGCTCAGGAATTGTTCAGCGTTTCCCTAGCCATCTATATTAACTCTCAACCTGCATGAGTTGCTTATTATCGTCCTCATCCAAAGAATACTTCCATACTTGCCCGGAATGCTTCATGATTCCTACAGGCCACAAAATACAAGAAAACATGCACTGGTATCTCATCCACACAAAACCCCGGCTGGAGAAACATGCGCTGGAAAACCTTGAACGCCAAGGATACGAGTGCTATCTGCCGCTCTATCCCACCGAAAAACTGCGGCAGCGCAAGCTAACCCTCGTCAACTCGCCCCTGTTTCCGCGCTATCTGTTTATCCACCTGGGTCAGGAGGATTCCTTGAGTCCCCTGCGCTCAACACGCGGCGTGAGCCAATTGGTACGTTTCGGGCAGCATCCCGCCAAGGTGGACGGCGAGTTGATTGCGTTGCTGAAATCCCGCGAACAGTCCTCTCAGTCCGAACCGCAACGCATGTTTGGCCGGGGAGACCCCGTCAGGATCACGGATGGCCCTTTTGCAGACATCGAAGCGGTCTACCAGATGCCCGACGGAGAGTGCCGCGCCCTTGTATTGATCGAGGTATTGAACAAACCTGTTTCCCTGCGGATCGATCTTGCCAATCTGCGCAAAACAGGCTGAACCAGTATTCCTTCCGGCACATCCTCTTCCGTCCAGATGGTGTGCGACATGTCTAAACTATAGCGAAGCAGAACCACATCTATTTGCCGCCCGCTTCTATAATTTATTTGCGGGCTTTTGACCCGCCGTCCTGCACGGCGTTTCCCGGACGACACACACGGGAGAGAAAACATGAATTTTGAAAAAGTCATCTTCGGTTTCTTCATCCTGCTCGCTGCTACGCTGAATTTCGGGTTTTTCATCGGCCCGATAGATGATCCTGCCGTGCACGATATCCTTGAGTTATTTGGTGCAATCGTCGTCAGCCTGATCGCCACCATGCTCAAGTTCGGCGACCGTACCCAAATCGGCGCGATTCATCTTGCCACCAGCCTGGTTGCCGACCTGCAATTGATTGCCGCTGCGATGGTGTGGGGCTACGCGACCCATATCACTGGCAACGACCCGCTTACCCCGGTTGACATAGCGAGAGTGGTCTCACTGTCTGGCGGTGCGTTTCTCGCCAACGCAGTTTCAGTCACGATGCTGGTTGCCGAAACCATGATGCAACGACGCTAAAAAAAGTGGCCACCCTGCCGACTACGCCTTCGGGGCGTTCCCCAAGCATCTTCCTGATGATCATACGGCGTCTGCGCGCGCCATTGCTCATGCTCATCGCCATCATCTCGATCTCAGTGCTCGGCCTCACCATGACACCCGGCCCGGTCGTTGACGGCCAGCCGCAATACATGAGTTTTTTCCGGGCGTTCTATTTCATCAGCTACACGGCCACCACGATCGGTTTCGGCGAAATACCCTACACCTTCTCGGACCAGCAACGCCTCTGGGTATTGTTCTGCATCTACATGTCGGTCATTGGCTGGGCCTATACCCTGGGAACCATGTTTGCGCTGCTGGCCGACCGCAACCTCCAACAGGCTATTGCCATGATGCGCTTCAAGCGCATGGTGCTCCACATAAGCGACCCTTTTTACCTCGTATGCGGCTACGGCGAAACCGGGCGGCTGATCTGCCAGGCACTCGACCGGCAGGGGTTCCGCATGGTCGTGATCGAGAGCAACGAAACCCGTGCCGGTGAAATCGACCTCTCCGACTACGATGCCGACGTCCCCGCGCTCGCGGCGGACGCAAGCAACCCGGACATATTGCTGCAAGCCGGGCTTACAAACCTGAATTGTGTCGGCGTCATCGCCGTCACCAACGACGACGATGCCAACCTGGCCATCTCGATCACCGTTCGCCTGCTTTCCACCCGCCTGCCCGTTGTGGTAAGGGCCGAAACGCGGGAGGCCGCCGCAAACATGGCCGCGTTTGGGACTGCCCACATCATCAACCCGTTTGAGACGTTCACCAAAACCCTGGCCCTAGCCCTGCGTGCCCCAGCGGCATGGCACCTGCTTGGCTGGCTTACCAGTATGCCCGGCACGCTCGCCAGCCGCCGGCGCGAACCGCCGCGCGGGGCGTGGGTTCTGTGCGGGTACAACCGTCTTGGCCGATTGCTGATCAAAGCGCTGGACACCAACAAATCACACGTCACGGCCATCGACCACCAACCCCGGAGCGAGCCTCCCTACCCCCATTCCTGGGTTCAAGGCAACGCATCCAACCGCGACATCCTTGAGGCCGCTGGAATACGGGAAGCGGTCGGGCTGGCGGTCTGCACCGACTCGGACGTCAACAATCTGTCAATCGCTGTTACCGCATGTGAACTCAACAAAGACCTGTTCGTAGTCATGCGCCAGAACCACGTTTCAAACCACGTGCTGTTCGAGGCTTTCGCGTCCGATCTCGCTTTTATCCCAAGCGAAATCATTGCCCATGAATGCCTGTCCATCCTCAGCACCCCCCTGTTGCCCCGTTTTCTTGCCGACATCCACAAACGCAACGACGAAGAATGGTGCGCCTGGCTGTTTGACCGCATGACACGCCGTCTGGGAACAATGGCCCCGGTAATATGGAGCGAACGCATCAATCTTTCGAATACTCCCGCCCTGTACAGGCGGCTGATGCGCGGCGAGGCCATCTTTCTCGACCAGCTTTTGCACTCGCATGCCAACCGCTACGAATATCTTGCCTGCGAGGTGCTCTACATTGCGCGCGACAACGGCGACGAACTCGCCGTTCCTACCGCCTCAACGCCAATCCAGCTTGGCGACGAACTTTTGTTGGCCGGTCGCCCAGGGGCACGTGGCGCTTTCGATCTGAATGTCAGCAACGACCACGCCCTCACCTACATTCTGACTGGAGACGACACACAGCGCGGCTGGCTATGGAACAAGTTCGTGCCCAGGCAGGTACGGGAAGAGAAACATCATTTGCCGTGAGTTGAACATTCGCTCACGCCCGAACCGGTAGCCGCACGGCTGAGACGGTCGGCGATGGCTTGCCAGGCCGGTTCATTGGGGACTTCTTCAACGAGAATGACCTCTGCGCCCAAAGCATCCAGTGTGCGCAGGTTGGCGTATAGCTCCCGTGCGTAGGCAGCAGGTTCCGACGCCGTGGTTTTCCAGTGAAAAACAAGGTCGGTTTCAAGGGGCGCGAAAACACCATAAGCAAGCACCGCAACCCGCCGTCCGGTGTGAACAAGGCGTGCAACTTCCCTGGGCAGCGCAACGGATTTCACCAGCCGCAACAAAGTGAGCGGTGCGTAATGCGCAGCCAGCGACCCAGAAACGCGCGGCGCAGGCGTTCCAGTTTCCCTCGCCCCGTTACTGGCAACTGATAACGGATAACTGGCAACTGAAGCAATGTCATCGGGGCTGATTGCGCCGGGACGCAGGATTTCAAGCACATCGCGCGAAAAATCGACAATCGTGGATTCAATGCCTACTACGCAAGGACCGCCATCAAGGATCAGTGAAACCTTGCCGCCTAGTTCTTCCTGCACATGTGCCGCCGTCGTAGGGCTGAGGCGCCCGAAACGGTTGGCGGACGGCGCGGCAATCCCAGCAACCCCAGGCGCTCTGGCTGCGGCAAAAGCGGCGAGCAGTTCCAGCGTGAGCGGGTGTGCGGGTACGCGCAAACCCACCGTATCCTGCCCACCGGTCACGGCCAGAGGAACCCAGGGCTGTTTTTTCAGAATCAAGGTAAGCGGCCCAGGCCAAAAGGCGACAGCCAGATCCCACGCGGCCTGTGGAACGTTTTCCGCCCATTGGCCGAGGGATGTCGCGCTGGGAAGGTGCACGATCAGCGGGTGGTCGGCAGGACGGCCTTTAGCCGCAAAAATCCCGGCAACGGCTTCCGGGTTGGTCGCATCTGCCCCGAGTCCGTAGACGGTTTCGGTCGGCAACGCCACAAGCCCGCCAGCTTGCAGGGCTTCAACGGCTTGTTTGATGATTGATGCAGACATGAAAACCTGTCAGGCGATTACGGCTTCATCCCGCAGCCGCTGCCATCCTCCGCAGCAGGGCGGAGAATCGCCTCGGCGTCCGGGTGGCAACCCACGAGAAATGCCATCATTTCGGTCGCGTCCTTGGAGAGATAAAAGCGCAGCATCTTCTCGTTGAACTCCTGCGCCTTGATGGCGGGGACGCTGATAGCGTCGATTCCGTGTGTCATGAGTACGCCATTCATCATGAAGCGGGATGTACGTTTGTTGCCGTCGAAGAAGAACTGTTGCAACGCACCGAACAGGAAGAAGGCCATTGCACGCTCGAAGGGCGGGCAGGTTTCCAATGTGCCCATGCCCTCACGAAACACACAGTTCAACTCGGGGGCGCCAGGCAAGGTAGGCAATGGTGTGTAGCAGCCCTGCTCGCCCAACCCTACGTTGGGGGTGTAGCCTTTTTCTTGACCCTCCCCTCGGAACACGCCCCACTCCAAGGCTTCGTTGCGGGCAACGATGCCATTCAGTTCGGTGAACACCGGCTTTGAAAGCGAGAACTGGCCTGCCTTTACCATTGCCAAAAGCCGCTTGGAACTTTCCGCCAAGTTCAGGATTTGTTCTTGATCCGAAACCCTCCGGCCACCAATGGTAATGCCATCCAACAGCGTTTTGACTTCCGGAAAGGTAAACGGGTTTCCTTCAAGCACACCAGCATCCCAGACGAATTCTGGGAGCATCTTGTGAAAGCGGAAGCAAACCCGTTCCATCGGGTACGTTGGGACAGCGGCCGGCACAACTGACCTGTCCCAACAAAAACCAAGGGCATCGAACAGTGGCATTTCACATTTCATCAATCATTCAACATGGTTTAACAGGGTGCTCAAAAACTATTTTTTCAGGTGTCAGAGTCCACAAAACAGGTCAAAATCAGTCCGAAAAGCAGCTTTACAAGGTAGTTTTCGGCCATTTTTGGCCTTGTAGACATAGGTTTCTCCAGTGCTTCAGACTTTTTGAGCATCCTGTTAATGGTACAACTTACTGGCTTTTCGGAGCCAGCCAGACGCGGCCCCGGCGACTATGGCAGGTGACATCTCCGAGCGACAGGCACAATGGCCCGGAGGCCGTGCGCAACTGTCGCATGGTCTCGGTAAGCCGGGCTGTGGTCGGCGGCATCGTACCAAGCCGCCGAAGTTCCCATCTGAACAGATTGGCAAGCCGTGCGGGATTTAAATCCAACAGAAGCGCCCGACTGAATATCCTGCCCTGCCTGCCATCGCAGGTTTCGCAGGTAGCGGCGTCAGCCTGGGCAAGTTCGTCGAGCAGTTCAGCGGCTTCGCGGAAGTGCGCCGCAGCACGGGCCAGAGTCAGACGGGCTGCCGGGAAACGGGTTTCGATGGCGGGCAGGATGCGATGACGCAGTTCGTTGCGGGTAAAACGCAGGTCGGTGTTGCTGATGTCGTCGATCCAGTCGAGTTCTTTCTCCTGTGCATAGGCAAGGATTTCTTTCCGGGCAATTTCCAGCAGCGGGCGCAGGCGCCCGCTGGCAGCATCCGCCGGTTCGATGGCAGCCATCGCCGCCGCGCCCTGGACACCCGCGCCACGCAGCAGCCGGAAAAGGACGGTTTCGGCCTGATCGTCGCGGTGATGCCCCAGGACGAGCCAATCGCAGCTCACACGGGAAAGCACGGCATGACGGGCAATGCGTGCGGCTTCTTCCAGTCCGCCTGGGTGATCGCGAGATACTTCAACCCTGAATGCATGTAGGAGAATGCCGCGCCGGTGACAGAAATCGGCGCAAAAATCCTGCCACTTGTCAGCCGCCGGGTTGAGCCCATGATGGACATGCGCGGCCTCCAGCGTATATCCGAAACGCTGCCGCAAGGTATCGAGCACATCGAGCAGCACGACCGAATCGACCCCCCCAGAGAAGGCACAGCACAAACGGTAACGGAAATCGATACCCGCTACGCTCAGTGTCGCGGCAGCGCCATCGAGAACGACTGCCGTGACTTGAATAGCTTTGGTGCGCATGGCTTTCAGGCGGCAATCTCCTTGAAGCGGCCATAGTTCATCAGTTTTTCCATGCGCCGCGCGATGAGTTCGTCAGGCGAGAGACTCGATAGTTGGCGCAGACCATCAGCTAAGGCTCCCTTAAGGCTTTTGGCCATGCCTTTGTGATCCCGGTGTGCGCCGCCCGCCGGTTCGTTGACCACTTTGTCGATGAGACCGAGCGTTTTGAGGCGCGAAGCGGTAATGCCCATTGCTTCGGCGGCTATCGAAGCTTTTTCCGCGCTTTTCCAGAGGATGGAAGCGCAACCCTCGGGTGAAATGACCGAATAGGTGGCGTATTGCAGCATGATGATCTGATCGCCTACGGCAATGGCGAGCGCCCCACCCGATCCACCTTCGCCGATGACGGCGCAGATGATCGGGACACGCAGTTCGGCCATTGCATAGAGGTTGTGGCCGATGGCTTCAGACTGTCCTCGTTCTTCGGCTCCGATGCCGGGATAAGCACCTGGAGTGTCGATGAAGGTAAAAATGGGCAGGCGGAATTTTTCGGCCAGTTTCATCAACCGCAATGCCTTGCGGTACCCTTCAGGCCGTGGCATGCCGAAGTTGCGGGCTATTTTTTCCTTGGTGTCGCGCCCTTTCTGATGACCAATGACGATGCAGCTTTGTCCATTGAAGCGGGCCAATCCCCCGACAATGGCGTAATCGTCGGCATAGACGCGATCCCCGTGCAGTTCGTTGAAACCTGTAAAGATGTGCTGCACGTAGTCCAGGGTGTAGGGGCGCTGCGGATGGCGCGCCACTTGGGCGATTTGCCATGGGGTGAGCTTGGCATAGATGTCGCGCGTAAGGTTTTGCTTCTTGCTTTCCAGGCGGGAGATTTCTTCTGAAATATCCACGGCGGAATCGTTCTGGACGAAGCGCAATTGCTCGATCTTTTCTTCCAGTTCAATAACCGGCTGTTCAAAATCGAGAAAGGTGTTTTTCATCTAAAGCGCCCCCTGCGGAAGGGAGTTATATGTTTAGCTTGTAGTGAGCGAAGCGAATCCCAGCAATCAGCGATCCCTGACGTTGGGGTGTGCTCACCCCAACTTACGCAACCTCTACAGTTAAACGTATATCCCTTGTTAAAACGATTCATTGTACTGCTCCAGCCGCCTTGCAGCCTTCTTCTCAGAGCACGTATCTGGCGAGGTCTTCGCGGCCAGCCACACCTTCAAGACGGGTATCGACATAGGCAGTGTCCACGGTAAGGGTGCCTGCTTTGCCGTTACCAGCCTCGAAAGAGACTTCTTCGAGGAGTTTTTCCATGACCGTGTAAAGCCTGCGTGCACCGATGTTCTCGGTCCTTTCATTGACCTGGAAGGCAATCTCCGCCAAGCGACGAATGCCGTCCTCGGTGAAATGCAAGGTCACGCCGTCCGTGGCGAGCAGGGCTTCATACTGGCGGGTGAGACAGGCATCGGTGCTGGTCAGGATGCGTTCGAAATCCTCCACGGACAGCGAAGCAAGTTCGACACGGATCGGGAAACGCCCCTGCAATTCGGGAATCAGGTCGCTTGGGCGCGAAAGGTGGAACGCACCGCTGGCAATGAACAGAATGTGGTCGGTCTTGACCATGCCGTATTTGGTCGAAACGGTTGCGCCTTCGACCAATGGCAGCAGGTCGCGCTGCACGCCCTGGCGGGAGACATCCGCGCCATGTATTTCACTGCGCGTGGCAATTTTGTCGATTTCATCCAAAAAAACGATGCCGTTCTGCTCGACCGCACGCAAGGCGTCGCTTTTGATTTCATCATCGTTGACGAGTTTTGCCGCTTCTTCGTCGGTCAGGAGCCTCACTGCTTCGGCAATCCGCAGCCGCCGCATTTTCTTTTTGCTGCCCCCCATGTTTTGAAACATGCCCTGGATCTGCTGGGTCAGTTCTTCCATGCCCGGCGGGGCAAAAATCTCGGCATGCATGAAGGGAGAAGCAACTTCGAGGTCGATTTCTTTGTCGTCGAGTTCGCCTTCACGCAGTTTTTTACGAAATTTCTGCCGTGTGCCGCTATCCCGCACACTGTCATCGTTGGCGCGCTCACTCACCGGGTACAGGATCGCGTCGAGTACCCGGTCTTCGGCGGCATCGAGCGCACGATCCCGGACAAGCCTCATGGCGCGCTCGCGCCCGTCTTTGACAGCGATTTCCGCCAGATCGCGAATGATCGTGTCTACGTCGCGCCCGACATAGCCTACTTCCGTAAACTTGGTCGCTTCGACCTTGATGAACGGAGCTTGTGTCAGGCGGGCAAGTCGGCGGGCAATCTCGGTCTTGCCTACCCCGGTGGGCCCAATCATCAGGATGTTCTTGGGGGTAATCTCACTACGCAGGGGCTCAGCCACCTGCGCACGCCGCCAACGACTGCGCAGGGCGACCGCCACGACCCGTTTGGCCTTGTGCTGACCAACGATGTGCTTGTCGAGTTCGGAGACGATTTCTGCCGGGGTCATCTGGTTCACGGTCTCACTCATTCGCCCAGTTCCTCGATGACGTGATTCTGGTTGGTGTAAATGCACAGTTCGGCAGCGATTGTCAGGGATTTCGAGACGATCTCTTTCGGCATCAGTTCGGTATTTTCGAACAGGGCGCGTGCGGCAGCCTGTGCGTAAGGGCCACCGCTGCCAATGGCAACGATGCCGTGTTCAGGTTCGAGCACATCGCCATTGCCGGTAATGATCAGCGAGTGTTCACGATCCGCCACGGCAAGCATGGCTTCCAGCCGGCGCAACATGCGGTCGGTGCGCCAGTCTTTGGCAAGCTCTACTGCGCTACGCATCAGATTGCCCTGGTGCTTTTCGAGCTTGGCTTCAAACCGCTCAAACAGGGTGAAGGCGTCGGCAGTGCCTCCGGCAAAACCGGCAAGGATGCGTTCTTCAAAGAGCCTGCGTACCTTGCGTGCAGATGCCTTGATGACGATGTTGCCAAGCGTGACCTGACCGTCGCCGCCAAGCGCGACCCGATGGCCACGGCGAACCGAAAGGATAGTTGTACCGTGATACTGTTCCATGAATGTTTTCAGGGGGTTACCCGTGCGTCCGAAAAAAGGGGAAGATTATACCGTACCGACATGATTCAGCCGGATATAAAAGCACGCCGCATCACGGATACTCAGCCGCGCAATATCACCTGCGCCACCTGGTCAATGCTCATGACCCGCATCAGCGCGCCAATCATTGCGTTAACCCTGTGCAGCTGGACGATCTTACCGTTTGCCTGAAGTGAGGCGAGCGCATTGAACAAGGTTCCTGCCGCCACAAAATCGACCCGTCGCAACTGTCCGCAATCGACTCTGACCGTCTGCCGGGTGGAGGCGAACTCGTCTAATTTACGGATTACCTCACTGCTCGATCCGGTTAGTTCGTTGTCGAAAAAGAATTCTTCCTCGCCGTGTACGGAAGAGCCTTCATTAGCGGCTGACTGTTCCTCACCCGGCAAAGGCTGTTTCGATTCCCATGATGGAGGAGATTCCTCAAAGGTTACAGCGTAATCGACCGCCAAATCCTCAAAACGCGAAACCTCGCCCGTGTACTTCAGCATTTCCAGCATCAGCATCCAATAATCGCGGTTCTCGGGCTGACCGGGCTTGACCTTCGGCGACAACAGGTCGACAAGCCTGGATGCATTGAAGATAGTCAGCTTGACCCGACCGGCAGCCATTTCTTCCAACGCCTGCTTGACCAGCAAGCAGCCCTGATCGTCGATGGATCGCACCCGCCCGATGTCGATGCGAAGCGTGCCGCTCTTACGGCCAATTAAGCAAATTTGCTGGAGTTGCTGCGCTGTCTGCGCGGTCAGCGCAGCAGGCAGATTTATCAAGGTAGCCGCTTCAGCGCGCCGCTTCGAGGGTTGCAGGGACAAATCTTCCCATGCTGGGGGAGAGCGCTCAAAACGACGGGCATAGTCGATCACCCTGGCATCAAAACGCTCTCGCTGCCCGGTCAGCCGGTAGAGATCAAGCAACATCATCCAGAGCCCTTCACCCACAGTGGCCGTGGGATCGTCGAAAACGGCCGTGAGAAGCTGCTCAGCATCACGGTCATTCCCATTAGCATAAAGCACGGCCGCTTCTTCATAAACGACGCCTATGCCCGTAGCGATTTCCGTAACCTCGATCACAGCTTGCTGGCTATTGGAAAAATCAAGCCCGGAAAGGTCGGTCTTTGGCGGCGTGTTGCCGCTGCCTGTGCTGGATGGACGGGAAAAGCCGGGTTGCGTCGGCGAGCCCGAGGAAGTCTTCTTGAAAGGATTGAGATTAAAGGCCATGCCGGGAAACTAGTCAAAATCAAAATACTGCGTTGGATATCGACACGCCGAAAGAATGACAAGGATAGCATTGGGTTCGTGTTTTTGCAGCATGCCTCCGTGTCAGGTTTCGCATCTCCCCTTATTGTTTCAATGCATTTTATTGCAATTATAAAAATAACTTCCATAGTAGCCACAATGCGGTACGCAACCTCGTGTTAGGATAGAAATCAAATGAGTACGAGCCAAACTTCCTCACCACCCGCCCAATTCTTTGCCGACGCCACGCAGTCGCCTACCTTTACCCTTCCTATACGTATCTACTACGAGGATACCGATGCGGGCGGGGTTGTGTATTATGCTAACTACCTGCGTTTTTGCGAACGGGCCCGCAGTGAATGGCTACGAGCCCTCGGTTTTGGGCAACAGCAATTGCTTGCGACAGGCGGCCCGCTTTTCGTCGTACGTAGAGTGCAGGCCGAATACCTCGCTCCTGCCCGCCTCGATGACAACCTGACCGTAATCAGTACGATCCATGACCTGAAAAATGTCAGCGTACTATTCTTTCAGCGTATTTTCTGCGGGAGCAAACTACTATTTACCGCTGAAGTCAAAGTTGCTTCTGTTTCGCCTGGCAACGGCCGCCCCGTCCCCTGGCCGGACGCGGTTCGCACCCAACTCCACGACCAACTCTCACCTTGCCTATCCCGATGAGCATTACTCACGATCTTTCTATCATTACTCTGATCACGCAGGCCAGCCTTCTCGTCCAGTTGGTCATGGGCCTGCTGGCTCTGCTTTCCCTCACGTCGTGGTACTGGATATTTCGCAAATGGTTCCAGATCAACTCCGCGCGATCCAAGACCAACCGTTTCGAGCGCGATTTCTGGAGCGGCGGCGACCTCGACCACATGTACCAGGCGGCTGCGGGCGGGCGTTTCCGTAGCGGCGGCATGGAACGCATCTTTGAGGCGGGATACCGTGAGTTCACCAAATTGCGCTCCAAGAGCCACGACCAGGCCGCTACCATTGACGGTTCCCGGCGTGCGATGCGCGCCACCTATCAACGCGAGGTCGACGATCTCGATGCCCATCTCTCCTTCCTGGCCTCGGTCGGTTCGGTTTCGCCCTACATCGGCCTGTTCGGCACGGTGTGGGGAATCATGAACGCCTTCCGTGGCTTGGCCAACGTTGGCGCAGCCACGTTGACCCAGGTTGCACCCGGAATTGCCGAAGCGCTGATTGCCACGGCAATCGGCCTCTTCGCAGCCATCCCCGCCGTGGTGGCCTACAACCGTTTCTCCTATGACATCGACCGGCTTGGTACCCGCTTCGAGAGCTTCATGGAAGAATTCTCCAACATCCTCCAACGCAACCTGCGCTAAAACCGCCCTCCTCACATGCGTCAACGCCGACAAAAAAACGAGATCAACGTCGTCCCTTACATCGACGTCATGCTGGTGCTGCTGGTCATTTTCATGGTGACATCCCCCATGATGCAGTCCGGCAACATTGACGTGCCTTCGGCGGGGCCACTGACCGCGCCGCCGGTGGAGGCCGCGATCATCGAAGTCGACAAGGATGGCAAGCTTGCCCTGAAACGCACTGCCAACGACAAACCAAATCCGCTTTCACCCATTGATTTTCAGCGCGAACTGAAAAAACTGGTCGATACTGATCAACCCATTCTCGTCGCTGCGCACAATGAGCTGGCATACCAGAAAGTGATCGACGTACTCGAAGCCGCGCGTGAATTGGGCGTAAAAAAAATCAGCCTGCAAACAAAATCAAGCAACACGGGCAAATGAACGATTTCCGTCCGGATCACCGCCCTCGCCAAGTACCACCGCGAAGATTTTTGTCGCTCATCCTGACTATTGCCGTCCATATTGGGTTGGCAGTGCTCTTATTCTTTGGAATTAATTGGCAGAGCAGACCCCTGGGGTCGCTAGAAATCGAGCTGGTCAGTGGCCCCCCTGCACCTGCCCCTATTTCTCCCCCGTCCGAGTCCCCGCCTCCCGAACCGCCCAAAGCCGAACCGCCGCCTCCCGAGCCTCCGAAGCCCGAACCTCCCAAGGAAGAACCCAAGCCGGAAATCGCCACAAAAAAGCAGGAAAAGCCCAAACAGGAACCACCAAAGCCGGAAAAAAAGCCTGAACGCAAACCTCCAGAACCTCCTCTCAAGCCGATAGACCTCAGCAAACAACTCGATCAAAAGCTCAATCAAGCTATCAAACGTTCCAACGAGGAAAAGAAGGTCAATGATCTCCTGACAAGTGGGCAACAGGGAAAGAGCACCCGGGTCTCCGGCACCCCCGGCGAACTCGACGCCTATCGGTTAGCCATCGCTGCCAAGGTTCGCCGCAACCTGATCAGCCCCCCCGGTCTGTCCGGCAACCCCGAGGCATTGTTTGAAATCGAGCAGATTAAGGGCGGCAGAGGCGGCGAAATCGTTAACATCAAACTCAAGAAATCCTCGGGCAACCGTGCGCTCGACGAAGCAATCGAGCGTGCGATTCGTAAATCCGACCCTTTGCCGTTGCCCGACAATCCAAATCTGTTTACGCGCACGCTCGAAGTCACCTTCCGGCCACTGGAAGACTGAATGCGAGTCAGGAAAACACCACTGGAGGAACCTGTTCAATTTCCTCTAGGGATGGTCTGAATAAGTCGAGCGGTAAGTGTGCGCTGCGGATCGGGATGGGATGCAAGGCGCAAACCACAGCCATAGCCGTCGCTATGGCGAGGATTTGCAACGCCGCAGACCGCCCGA
>WREK01000040.1 GCA_009779355.1 Betaproteobacteria bacterium
ACACATCGGAAAATTCATGGCCGCCTACAATCAGACCGCAAAACCTTTTGTCTGGAAAAAACGAGAAGTCAAGGGCGCTCAACTAGCAAATAATGTACGTAATTTTTGCAACTAAACACTAGCGGTTAGCCAGGGATTCGGCCAACCAGGCGTCGAAAGGCTTTGGATCCTTTACCTGTGCGTTAACTTGCTTGTAAGCGAGTTCAAGGTTGCGCCTTATCGACCGGGTCTGTGCATACGCTTCACCATACTCGGCGAGATAAATCCGGTAGGCCTCAAGGTAGCCGGAAACGGCTTTGTCGTATTGTCCCTGGTTCATGTACGTCGCGGCAACGTTGCTATAGGATTTTCCCGTGGTGGGGTGCTCCTTCCCAAAAACCTTCTCGTTGACGGCCATTGCTCTTCTGGCCCATTCTTCTGCTTTGTCATGATTTTTCATCTTGGAATATACCCAGGCCATATTGGTGTAGACAACGGCAGCATCGGAGTGTTCTCCGGCACCCGCTTTTTCAAAAACCACTATGGCTTCCCGTAAACTCTCTAGCGCATTTTTGTTGTTACCCAACTTGCCCTCGGCTACGCCGATATTGGTATATGTCGCTGCAGTGGAGTGATGCCCTTTACCATAAATCTTTTCTTGATCTGCCAAGGTTTTTTTGTACCAAACCACAGCTTGTTTGTAATCGCCCTTCTTTTCGTACACACCGGCAATGTCGTGGCGGATCGCCATAGTAACGGGGTTTTGTGCCCCCAGGTTTTTCTCTTCAACTGCCAATGCCTGCTTGTACGACTTTAATGCTTTTTCGTAATCGCCTTGCCCAAAATACGCGAAGCCAGCACTGTGATGCTCGGAAGTCTTCTCGGCGTTTTCACTACCCTGAATCGGCACAACCTTTCCCCACCAATCCCGTGTTTCGTCCTTTTCGCCCAAACGTTGGCGTATGGCGGCAACCCTGCCGTAGACCGTTACCACTGAGGGATGGTTTGCACCCAGCGCCTTTTCACGAACCGCCAGCGCCCTGTTATACCAATCCAGTGCGACCTGATAATTGCTCTGGCTCTCATAGACGGCGGCAATATCTTCGCAAGTTTCAGCCATTTCAAGGCTTTCCGAGCCTAAGGCGCTTTCCCGGATCGCAAGAGCCTTCTGATACCAATTCAGCGCCTCTTCATACTCACCGAGACGGTAAAGCGCAAAACCCAGGTTTCTGTAAATCGTGGCGCTATCGGGATTGTTGCTATCCAATTCTTTGTCCTTGCTGGCAATTTCGGCAGCATGGGTCAGGAAGCTACGGGCTTCTGCGTACTTCCCCATGTTGATGTAAACGATGCCAATCTCATTTTCATAACGGACGATATCGCTATCCTGTTCGCCTCTTTCTGCAATGAAATTCTCACGTGCCTTTTTATAGTGATCCAGCGCCTCGTCATAGCGATTCTGGTCGGCATACTTTTTCGCAAGTCGCGTCTCTTGGGCGATTTTCTTGGTAGCAGCGCTCTTTAAGGTGTTCGAAGCGAGCTGGCGCGTGATCGTAAACTTCTCGCGAAGCGCTGTCACCGAGGGATGGGTTTCGTCCATCGTATTTTCGCGGATTGTGAGTGCCCTGCCATAAAAAGCAGCCGCAGAAGCGTAATCACTCAGGCTCTCATGGACGGAAGCAATATCCACGCAAATATCGGCCACTTCGGCACTATCCGCGCCTGAAACGCTTTCACGGGCCGCAAGTGCCTTCTCGTACCAGTCCAGTGATAGTTCGGGGTAGTCGAGACGGAAAAGCGCTAAACCCAGGTTTTTGTAGATATCCGCACTATCGGAATTGGCCGGACCTTTTCCGGCGGCCTCGGCGGCCTGCGCCAGGATGTCACGGGCTTCCGAGTACTTCTCCATGCGCAGATACGCAATGCCAATCTCTTTTCTGTAGTGGATAGTATCTTTGTGCTGCTCGCCGTTTTTCTTGATGGAATTTGAAAGCGCTTTTTGATACTGACTCAGTGTTTCGGTATGGCGTTTCTGCTCAGCAGGCTTTTTCGCAGTCTGTGCTTCGTGGGATGTTTCTTTGGTAACGGCAGTGTTATCCGCACGAATGCCTGGGGCAAACGCTCCCAAAACAGTTGCCAGTGCAAGCGCTATCAGGGCACGCGAACGCAGTATCGGTTTGATGATCGGCATGATTTTGATCCTTTTCTGAAATTGCCAACCCTATATAAAAGCTTGGGAAAAAAAATGATTGACGAACAGATGGATTCTAACGTGTTCTGCGTTCAATTAGTTCTATCTTGTGACCATCCGGGCCTTCAACGGCAGCAATAACGGTTGCGCCGTATCCGATTCTTCTCATGATTCGATCCTCATCGCGGTGCTGGCAGTTTTGCCCCCGGAAGCGCCGTCGGGTTCGGGGTCGAGCATACTGACCCCGTGCTCGTGACGTTCGCGGCGCAGGGCTTCGAGCATGAAATGGACGAACGACAGCCCGGAAAATGCCGGGGCAATGATGTTGGCAACTGGCACGTAAGCCAGCAGGAAAGTTCCTCCGCCTAACAGCAGCATCTGGGGACGAAGTTCCCGACGCAGGCGAACGAGTTCGTCCTGGTCGGCATGGCGCATCAGGGCGTCGTAGCCGAAAATGCGCTGGTTGAGCCAACCCATTCCCAGTACCGGCGCAACCAGCGCTACTCCGGGAATGAGCCATAGCGGCAGCGATGCGGTCATGACCAGCACAAACCACAGCAGGGACGCCAGCGTGTTGCCGATACTGCCCGTGTTTGAACCGCCACGCCGTTGTTCGAGGTCGGCGTAATCGCGCCGGGCGACACGGTCAAGCATCAGTGGCAGGGCTATCGTGGCAACAAGCACCGCTGTTGTAACGTAAAAGAGAGGAACGAATGCGAGCACTACGAGCAACTTGACCAGAAGCAGCACAATGCTTGCCACCCATACCGAGGCGCCGATCCGGTCACCGACCCAACCAAGCCCCTCGATGTATCCCATAATGGAGCCGACAGCTATGGACCAGGAAAACACCGCTACGGTGACCCACAGCAGCGCTGAAACGATGCCCGGCCAGATGAGATGCCCGAAGACGTCCAGCCGCACGAAGCTGCGCATCGAACGTCCGATTGCAATGAATATGCTCTGCATAGCGTTTGCCTTTATCGCAGGCCGGGAACGCCGCCCATCATGCCTTTCATGGCACGCATCATTTTGCCGACGCCTCCCTTGGAGAATTGCTTCATGACTTTCTGCGTTTGCTCGAACTGATTAAGCAGGCGGTTGACTTCCTGGACGCTCACGCCAGCCCCGGTAGCCACACGACGCTTGCGGCTGGCCTTGAGGAGTTCGGGACGAGAGCGTTCGAGTGGAGTCATGGCGTTGATGATACCTTCGATGCGCGCAATGGCTTTTTCTTCGACGCCGCCCTGCAATTTGCTGGCAGCCTGCGTGAATTGCGCAGGCAGCTTGTCGAGGAGCGATGAGATGCCGCCCATGCTGCGCATCTGCTTGATCTGCGCTTTGAAATCGTTAAGGTCGAACCCTTTGCCGCTCTTGAGTTTACGCGCGAATTCGACGGCTTTTTCTTCGTCGACGTGGCGGCGAGCGTCTTCGACCAGGCCAAGGATGTCGCCCATGCCAAGGATGCGGCTTGCCATGCGATCCGGATGAAAGGGTTCGAGACCGGAGAGTTTTTCGCCGACACCGGCAAATTTCAGCGGTTTGCCGGTAATGTGCCGCACCGACAGCGCCGCGCCGCCACGCGCGTCACCGTCGAGCTTGGTCAGCACCACACCGGTAAGCGGCAATGCTTCGTTGAAGGCCCGCGCGGTGTTCACCGCATCCTGCCCAAGCATGGCATCGACGACGAACAGGGTTTCTATCGGATTGAGCGCCGCATGCAGGGCGCTGATCTCCTCCATCATTGCTACGTCGATTGCCAGCCGTCCGGCGGTGTCGACGAACAGCACTTCGTGATGATGCTTGCGGGCAAAATCGAGCGCGGCAAGCGCGATATCGACGGGCTTCTGGCCGGCATGCGAGGCAAAAAAATCAACCCCGGCCTGCGCGGCTACGGTCTTGAGCTGTTCGATGGCCGCCGGACGGTAAACGTCGGCAGACACGGTCAGCACTTTTTTCTTCTGCTCTTCGCGCAGCAGGCGGGCGAGCTTGCCGACGGTGGTGGTTTTGCCCGCGCCCTGCAAACCGGCCATCAGCACGACCGCCGGGGGCTGTGTCGCCAGGTTCAGCCCCTGGTGAGCGCCGCCCATGAGCGCGCACAGTTCGTCATGCACCACGCCAACGAGCGCCTGCCCTGGCGTAAGCGACCCGATGACTTGCTGCCCAACTGCTTTTTCTTTGACCCTGGAGATGAATTCCTTGATCACCGGCAGGGCGACATCGGCTTCGAGCAGGGCCATGCGCACTTCACGCATCGCTTCCTGGATGTTGTCTTCGGTAAGGCGGGCCTGTCCACGAAGGGTTTTGACGACTTTTGAGAGACGCTGGGTAAGATTGTCGAGCATATAAATTCCATATGCCCACGAGGCAGGCAAATTGGCTGAAAATGTTGGGATTGAGGTAAACTGATCCACTCTTATGTGGCCGATTCTACTGCATCTCCATCTTATTCCTGCCGTGCTTTACGCCGTGCTCGGGCTTTATTTCTGGGGCGCACGTTCAGCTGGCGCTGTTGCATCGGCCAAACCGATCCCCGGTATGGCGCGCTTCGAGCGTGTGCTGCTCGTCCTCGCACTGTGCGCGCACGGCTTTGCGCTGTACAAGGAGATTTTCCCTGGGGGCGGGATGCGCTTCGGTTTCAGCGTCGCGCTTTCGGTTGCGGTATGGCTGGCGATCTGCTTCTACTGGATAGAGGCGTTGTACAACCGGCTTGACGGCCTGCGCGCCATTATGCTGCCCGCAGGCGTGCTGGCATGTTTGCTGGTAATGTTTTTCCCTAGCCCCCCGCTTCCTGAAACCAATATCGCTTCGCCGGTTTTCCGCATGCATTTCATCATTGCCATGCTGGCGTACAGCCTGTTCATGCTCGCTGCCCTGCACGCGATGTTGATGGCAATGGCCACGAAACAATTGCAGCATGCCCGTCTTTCAAAAGCACTGGCAAACCTGCCCCCGTTGCTGACAATGGAGGCGCTGCTTTTCCGGTTGATCGGCATCGCCTTCGTGCCGCTCACGCTGACGCTGCTGACAGGGATCATGTTTACGGAAACCCTCTTCGGAACGGCTTTCCAGTTTAACCACAAAAGCGTCTTTGCCACGATTTCGTGGCTCCTGTTCGGCATACTCCTGATTGGGCGCCATTTCCGCGGCTGGCGTGGCCGCGTTGCACTGCGCTGGACACTGGCCGGGTTCATCACCCTGATGTTGGCCTACGTTGGTAGCAGGTTCGTGATAGAAGTCCTGCTGCACAGATAAGGCTTGGCGGTACGGTAAACAGGCTGTGATGCGACCATTGCGCGTCACATTACATAGCCAGAACCTATACCGCATTTAATTAATATGGCAGCCAATCCACAAACCGTGTTGAGCGGACTCGCCCGGGCGCTTATCCAGAAAAACCGTTTATCCGAAGCAGATGCCATCGCGTGCACCTCCAACGATGAATCGACGAATGCTTTCCTGAACGAGGTAACGCAACGCGAGCTATTGAGCGCCCGCGACATTGCCCAATTCGCTTCCGAGACTTTCGGTTATCCGTTGCTCGACATTGCCGCAGTCAACAAGGATTTTCTGCCCAACAAAATCATCGACGCCAACCTGGCGCGCAAACATCAAGTCGTCGCCCTCTCGCAGCGCACCAACCCGAGCCGTCTACTCCTGGCCGTCGCCGACCCGTCAAACATGCGGATATTCGATGAAATCCGCTTCCAGGCGGGTATGCAACTCGAACTGGTCATCGCCGAGGTCGACAAGCTCGCTAAATTCGTCGAAAGCCAGAGCGCTTCCACCAAGGAAACGCTGGAAAAACTTAGTATCGAGGGCGAGCTGGGCGCGCTGGATGTCATCTCTGAAAGTGAGGCCGATGACCCGGCTGCCGCCTCTGATATCGATGATGCCCCGATCGTCAAATTCATTCAGAAGGTATTGGTCGACGCGATCAACGAAGGGGCTTCCGACATTCATTTCGAGCCTTACGAAAAGTACTACCGGATCCGCGTCAGAACCGACGGCATATTGCATGAAATTGCCCAACCGCCCCTGGTTTTAAAGGAAAAAATCGCAGCCCGGATCAAGGTCATCTCGCGGCTGGACATTTCCGAGAAGCGGATCCCGCAGGATGGCCGGACAAAACTCGCCCTGTCCAAGAGCAAGGCCATCGACTTCCGGGTTTCAACCCTGCCGACGCTGCACGGCGAAAAAATCGTCATGCGTATCCTGGATTCGAGTTCGGCCATGCTCGGCATCGAGGCGCTCGGCTATGAGCCGGAACAGAAACAGACGTTGCTCCAAGCCATTGGGCGGCCTTATGGCATGATTCTTGTCACGGGGCCGACAGGTTCGGGCAAGACGGTTTCGCTTTATACCTGCCTCAACATTCTCAACCAGCCGGGAACCAATATCTCGACCGCTGAAGACCCGGCAGAAATCAACTTCGCTGGAATCAACCAGGTAAACGTCAATGAAAAAGCCGGGCTGACCTTTGCCACGGCCCTGCGGGCCTTTTTGCGGCAAGACCCGGATATCATCATGGTCGGTGAAATCCGCGACCTGGAAACCGCCGAAATCTCGGTCAAGGCGGCTCAGACCGGGCACCTGGTGCTTTCCACCCTGCACACGAACGACGCACCGACCACGCTTGAACGGCTAAAGAACATGGGCATTGCGCCATTCAACATCGCTTCGTCGGTCATCATGATTACGGCGCAGCGTCTGACGCGCCGCCTGTGCTCATGCAAGAAACCAGTCAATATTCCCATCGAGTCGCTGTTGCAGGCAGGTTTTCGCGCTGAAGACATCGACAACAACTGGCAACCCTACGGGCCTGGAGGATGCGAGCGCTGCAAGGGGAGCGGCTACAAGGGACGTGTCGGCATCTACCAGGTCATGCCCGTCAGCGAATACATCGCCTACATCATCATGACCGGCGGCAATTCGATGGACATCGCCGCACAGGCCGCAAGGGAAGGGGTCAGCGACTTGCGCCGCTCCGGGCTGCTCAAGGTTCGGCAGGGGGTCACTTCCCTCGAAGAAGTCCTGGCTGCGACAAACGAATGATTGGATAACTACACACAGGACACACGTACGGAGAACCCCAGCATGGCAACAGCAGCCAACACCACATCCCGACCCGTCCGCCGCCCGCAAAGCGTGGCAAAGGAAAACCTCTACACCTGGGAAGGCAAGGACAAAACAGGCAAAGTCGTTCGTGGGGAAATGCGGGCGGCCAGCGATACTGTCGTCAAATCCTCACTGCGCCGCCAGGGCATAACCCCCATAAAGGTCAAAAAGCAGGCAATGTCTCGCGGGCGCAAGGTGACAGAGAAGGAGATCGCAATTTTTACCCGCCAGTTGGCGACAATGACGAAATCGGGCGTCCCGTTGCTCCAGGCGTTCGACATCAGCATCAAGGGCGCGGGAAACCCCGGCTTGTCCCGGTTGCTCAACGAAGTCCGTGGGGAAGTCGAAACCGGCTCCAGCCTGTCGCAGGCATTTTCCAAGTTCCCGCTCCATTTCGACAAACTGTACTGTAGCCTGATTGCGGCAGGAGAACATGCCGGCATCCTGGATACCATCCTTGACCGTCTGGCAACCTACAAGGAGAAAATCCTCGCAATCAAAAGCAAGATCAAGTCGGCGTTGTTCTACCCGAGCGCGGTCATCGTCGTTTCGGCAATCGTTATTTCCATCATCATGATCTGGGTCGTCCCCACGTTCAAAGAGGTCTTCGCTAATTTCGGGGCGGAGCTGCCCACACCGACACTGGTGGTCATTGGCATTTCCGATTCCTTCGTTGAGTACTGGTGGCTCATTTTCGGGCTGCTAGGCGCTGCTGTCACAATAGCCATCACGGCCTACAAACGATCCCTGCCCATGCAGATCGCGGTTGACCGCCTGGTGCTCAAATTGCCGGCCATTGGCAATATCGTCTGCAAGGCCACTATCGCGCGCTGGTCACGAACGCTATCGACGATGTTTTCTGCCGGTGTGCCACTGGTCGAAGCCCTGGATTCCGTAGGCGCCGCTTCAGGCAATCATTTGTACATGCTCGCTACGCGCAGCATCCAGAGCGAGGTCAGTACCGGCCTGAGCCTGAACATGTCCATGCAAAACTCTGGTATGTTCCCGACCATGGTCATTCAGATGGTGTCTATTGGCGAAGAAGCTGGCCAACTCGATCATATGCTTTCCAAAGTGGCTGATTTTTACGATCAGGAAGTCGACGACGCAGTTGCCGCCATGTCTACCTTGCTGGAACCCTTTATCATGGTTTTCCTCGGCGTGGTCATCGGTGGCCTGGTCGTAGCTATGTACTTGCCCATCTTCAAACTTGGCGCCGTTGTCTGACTGCATGCCTGCTTTCCTTTACGACCCATTCGCGCTCGTCCCGTTTGTTACGTTGTGCGGCCTTTTCATCGGCAGTTTTCTTAACGTCGTCATCGCCCGCCTGCCCGTAATGATGGAGCGTGAATGGCAGGAGGAAATGGCCGAATTCCGGGGCGATGCTGTTGCCAAGGAAGAACGGTTCAACCTCGTCATGCCGCGCTCGCGCTGCCCGCATTGCAGGCACACGATTTCGGCGCTGGAAAACATCCCGCTCGTAAGTTTCCTGTTTTTGCGCGGGCGCTGCCGTTACTGCCGGACAGCCATCGGTATCCGCTACCCGCTGGTGGAACTATTAACGGCAGCGCTCTCTGCCTGCGTGGCTTGGCACTTCGGTTACAGCACGGCCACGGTGGGCGCGCTGGTTTTTGTCTGGGCCGTCATCGCGCTGGCCTTCATCGATTTCGATACCCGCCTGTTGCCAGACAGCCTGACCCTGCCCCTGTTGTGGACGGGCCTGCTCTTCAACCTGTTGACGGGCAACGTTCCCCTCGAAGATGCCGTCATCGGGGTTGTGGCCGGATACCTTTTCCTGTGGTCGGTATATTGGCTGTTCAAGCTCGTGACCGGCAAAGAAGGCATGGGATACGGCGACTTCAAACTGCTTGCAGCCATCGGTGCGTGGTTGGGCTGGCAGGCGCTGCCACTGACCATCGTACTTGCGTCCGTTACCGGCGCGCTGGTTGGAATCGGCCTGATCATGATCGGGAGCTACCGGCGCAATACACCGATACCCTTCGGGCCTTTCCTCTCCATTGCAGGGCTGCTCGTCCTCTTCCAAGGTGAGACTCTCAGCACATTCCTGCCCATTTTTTCTACGCTCGTCTCTTGAACGTCGCGTATATACCCTCATTTTGCGTGCGGGGCGCACGCGTTACGCGCGCAGGGCTGCACACGCACACGCGTTACGCTAAACTCACCGGTTCAATTTTAAGGAGGTTTTCATGCCAATTTATGAATATCGTTGCGAGCAATGTGGGTTCCAGAAAGACCATCTTCAGAAAATGAGCGATGCCGTGCTCACCGTTTGCCCATCCTGCAACGGTGTCCGTTACGTCAGGCAGCTCTCGGCGGCGGGTTTCCAACTCAAAGGCAGCGGCTGGTACGCCACCGATTTCAAATGTGCCGCAGCCAAGGGTGGGAAAGCCCCGGCGGCGGACGCCCCTCCCCCATGCGCCGCAAACTGCGCCTGCCATCCGTCTTGATCCCGCCAAGAGGGTTTTCCGGCATGAAGAAATATTTCATCACCGGCCTGTTGATCTGGATCCCCTTGTCCGTCACTTTCGCGGTGCTGGCATGGATCATCAACACACTGGACGGATGGATCATGCCCTGGCTGCCGCTGCACCTGCAGCCACAAACCATCCTTGGTTTCGATATCCCCGGGCTGGGTGTGCTGCTGTTCGCCTTCATCCTGTTTGCCACCGGCGTCATTGGCGCAAATGTCCTCGGGCAAAGGGTCGTGCGTTCCTGGGAATCGCTACTGGCGCGCATCCCGGTGGTCAAGTCCCTTTACTCCAGCATCAAGCAGGTTTCGGACACGCTTTTTTCCGACAACGGTAAGGCTTTCCGTAAGGCGCTGCTGGTGCAATACCCGCGCAAGGGCATCTGGACGATTGCCTTCCTGACGGGAATCCCCAATGACGACATCTCTCAGCAGCTTAGTGGAGACTACATCAGCGTCTATGTTCCCACTACGCCCAATCCGACTTCCGGGTTCTTCCTGATGCTACCCTCTGAGGATGTCATCGAACTCGACATGAGCGTGGACGAAGCGCTCAAGTACATCATCTCAATGGGGGTGGTTGCGCCCCCGTCGCGCACGCCGGAATCTAATATTCTTATCCTTGATTAAGCCTTTGGAAACGTTCTCATGCGAACTCATTTTTGCGGCCAAACTACGGCTGACCATCTCGACCAGACTGTCACGCTTTGCGGATGGGTTTACCGCCGCCGCGACCACGGCGGCGTCATCTTCATCGACCTCCGGGACATTACAGGGCTGGCTCAGGTCGTGTGCGACCCAGACCGGCCGGACATGTTCAAAGCCGCCGAATCGATCCGTAACGAGTTCTGCCTGAAACTCACGGGTAAGGTGCGCCGACGCCCGGCAGGAACGGAAAACCCAAACCTTGCCTCCGGCGAAATCGAAGTACTGTGCTATGACATTGATATTCTCAACACCTCAGCCCCGCCGCCTTTCCAACTCGATGACGACAATCTCTCCGAAACGGTGCGCCTGACCAACCGGGTCATCGACCTGCGCCGCCCCAAGATGCAGAACAACCTGATGCTGCGCTACAAGGCGGCGATGGCTTTCCGCCGGTTTCTCGACTCCCACGGATTCATCGACATCGAAACGCCGATGCTGACGAAAAGCACACCCGAGGGCGCGCGTGATTACCTGGTTCCTTCCCGCGTCCACGCCGGGCAGTTTTTTGCCCTGCCGCAGTCACCGCAGTTGTTCAAACAGCTTTTGATGATCGCGGGCTTTGACCGTTACTACCAGATTACAAAGTGCTTCCGCGATGAGGATCTGCGCGCCGATCGCCAGCCCGAATTCACCCAGGTCGATATCGAAACGTCGTTCATGGACGTAGCCGGCGTTACCACCTTGATGGAAGAGATGATTCGCTTCGTCTTCCGGGAGACGCTTGACGTCGAATTGCCCGATCCCTTCCCGCGCATGACTTTTGCGGAGACCATGAGCCGCTACGGTTCCGACAAACCCGATTTGCGGGTGACGCTCGAACTTACCGAAATCACCGATGCAGTCAAGGACGTTGCCTTCAAGGTGTTCTCCAGCGCAGCCAATTCCGGAGGCCGGGTCGCAGCCATGCGCGTGCCGGGCGGAACCAGCCTCACGCGTAGCGAAATCGACGAATACACCCGTTTCGTCGGCATTTATGGCGCGAAAGGTTTGGCATATATCAAAATCAATGACGTGAGCCAAGTAAATGAACAGGGGCTGCAATCGCCTATCATCAAAAATCTGCACGAACCTGCATTGCGCGCGATTCTCGAACGTACCGGAGCCAAATCGGGCGATCTCCTTTTCTTCGGCGCCGGCAATGCAAAAACCGTAAACGATGCCCTTGGCGCACTCCGTGCCAAACTCGGGCATGAAAAAGGATACGTTTCCGATGCGGCCTGGTGTCCCGTGTGGATCGTCGATTTCCCGATGTTTGAATACGACGAGGACGAAAAACGCTGGGTGGCCTGCCATCATCCCTTCACCAGCCCCAAGGACGAACATGCCGCGCTTTTGAAAAGCAATCCGGGCGAGTGCCTTGCCAAGGCTTACGATCTGGCGCTCAATGGATGGGAAATTGGCGGAGGCTCGATCCGTATCCATCGCGCTGACATGCAGGAGGCCGTATTCGAGGCGCTCAATATCGAACCCGAAGAACAGCGGGTCAAGTTTGGCTTTTTGCTCGATGCCCTCAAATTTGGCGCACCACCACACGGCGGTCTAGCCTTTGGGCTGGATCGCGTGGTGACATTGATGACTGGAGCAGAATCCATTCGCGACGTTATCGCCTTCCCCAAGACACAGCGCGCTCAATGTCTGCTGACCAACGCTCCCGGCGCGGTCGACGAAAAACAACTCAAAGAGCTACACATCCGCCTACGCCAGCCCACGTAGAATTAGCAGAACTAGCGCGAGCTGATCATCTTTTTTTTCAGGAGATAACACCAACACAAGCTGCGGGCACAACAAAACGGGCGCTACTCAAGCGCCCACGTGTTGCTATCAAGCTGGCCGTTGAATATTGGAAGCTTGTTTGCCTTTCGGCCCTTGTGTGATCTCGAAGGAGACTTTTTCGCCTTCTTTCAGGGTTTTAAAACCGCTCATGTTGATAGCGGAAAAATGCGCGAACAGATCTTCGCTACCATCATCGGGAGTGATAAACCCAAATCCCTTGGAATCGTTGAACCATTTGACAGTGCCAGTTGCCATTTACCTTAATCCTTCATCCTTCAAAGTTACTTACGAAAACCTTACGTTACTGAGCCGAAGCGGCTCAGTCAGCGTATTTCAGTCATCCAGATTTCTTTGCCCGCGTCTTGCTGGGAAAAAAATCAACATCTGACAAATACCCCTCCGGCAGGCGCTGGATGTGACTTACGCATATTTTATTTTCACGCAATCGTTTTCGCAATGTCAACGTTTTTTTGGATATTGATCCATTTAAAGGCCGAACATACAACATTACACTGTGACAAACATCCAGCATACACTTGTCGCCAGTCTGGCATACTCCGGGCCGGAAATGGCGATAGTGATGAAACTACCTCTTTCCCAATGCTAGCCTGGCTGGATTAAAATGACCCGTATGGCTACGATCCAAAAACATGACGGAACAGTACTGGAAGCCCATCGCACGGGTATTCGCCGTCCCCCTCTTTATAGGGTGCTCCTGCTCAACGACGATTTCACCCCGATGGATTTCGTCGTGGTCGTTCTGCAAAAATATTTCAGCATGAACCATGAACGTGCGACGCAGATCATGCTTCAAATCCATAGGGAAGGCATGGGAATGTGTGGCGTATTTACAAAAGATGTTGCTTCGACTAAGGTTGGACAGGTCATATCCTATGCACGCCAACACCAACATCCTCTAGCATGCGTGATGGAGGAAAACGAATGATCGCGCAAGAGCTTGAAGTCAGCCTGCATGTAGCCTTTGTTGAAGCCCGGCAAAAGCGGCACGAATTCATCACTGTCGAGCATCTGCTGCTCGCGCTGCTGGACAACCCGTCCGCCGCGCAGGTTCTTCGCGCCTGCTCGGTCAACATCAACGAACTGCGGCAGGAACTGACCCGGTTTATCGACGAGCACACCCCCAGGATCGGCGGCATCGACGAAATCGAAACCCAGCCCACGCTCGGTTTTCAGCGCGTCATCCAGCGCGCGATCCTGCATGTGCAGTCATCGGGAAAAAAGAAAGTTAACGGCGCGAATGTGCTGGTCGCCATTTTCGGTGAGAAAGATTCGCATGCCGTTTTTTTCCTCCAGCGGCAAAACATCTCCCGCCTCGACGTAGTGAACTACATTTCGCACGGCATCACCAAGACGTCTCCGGAAGGCGCCGCGATCCCCAATCGCAACGAACAGGAAGGCATCGAACAGGAACATGAAGACAAAGCGCGTGGCAATGCGCTCGAAACCTATACCCACAATCTCAACCAACATGTCTTGCAGGGCAAAATCGACCCGCTGATCGGGCGTGACAAGGAAGTCGAGCGCGTCATCCAGACCCTATGCCGCCGCCGCAAAAACAACCCGCTGCTGGTCGGTGAAGCGGGCGTGGGCAAAACCGCCATTGCCGAAGGGCTGGCTCACCGAATCGTCGGCAAGCTCGTGCCGGAAATCCTTGAAGGCGTCCAGGTCTACGCCCTCGACATGGGGGCATTGCTGGCCGGCACGAAATATCGCGGCGATTTCGAGCAGCGCATGAAGGCCGTGCTTAAGCAATTGCTCGACAGCAAGGATGCCATTCTTTTCATCGACGAAATCCACACCCTGATCGGAGCCGGTGCGGCCTCGGGCGGCACGTTGGATGCTTCGAACCTGTTGAAACCGGCGCTTTCCACCGGTCAGTTGAAGTGCATCGGCGCAACCACCTACACCGAGTTCCGCCAGATTTTTGAAAAGGATCATGCCCTGTCCCGGCGCTTCCAGAAAATCGATATTGTCGAGCCCTCGGTAGCCGAAACCATCGAGATCCTCAAGGGACTGAAAACCCGTTTCGAGGAACACCACGGCATCCGGTATTCGCTCTCGGCCCTGACCAGTGCCGCTGAACTGTCTGCCAAATACATCAACGACCGCCATCTGCCCGACAAAGCCATCGACGTCATCGACGAGGCTGGCGCAGCGCAACGCATCCTGCCCAAATCCCGGCAAAAGAAAACCATTGGCAAGGGCGAGATCGAAGACATCATCGCCAAAATCGCCCGCATTCCACCGCGCAACGTCTCTCAGGACGACCGCGCCTCGCTGAAAATGCTCGACCGCGACCTCAAAAACGTCGTATTTGGGCAGGACACTGCCATCGATGCCCTGGCAAAAGCCATCAAGATGTCGCGCTCCGGCCTGGGCAACCCGCAAAAACCCATCGGTTGCTTCCTGTTCTCCGGGCCGACCGGCGTCGGCAAAACCGAAGTTGCCCGCCAGCTTGCCTATACTATGGGCATTGAACTCGTGCGTTTCGACATGTCCGAATACATGGAGCGCCACGCGGTAAGCCGCCTGATCGGTGCGCCTCCAGGCTACGTCGGTTTCGAGCAGGGGGGGCTGCTTACCGAGCAGATCGTCAAGAAACCGCATTGCGTACTGTTGCTCGACGAAATCGAAAAGGCACACCCGGACATCTACAACATCCTGCTCCAGGTGATGGATCATGGCACGCTCACCGACAACAACGGGCGGCAGGCCGATTTCCGCAACGTCATCCTCATCATGACCACCAACGCCGGGGCTGACGCCATACAGAAAACCGTCATGGGCTTTTCGGCCAAACGCGAAACGGGCGACGAAATGGGCGAAATCAAGCGCATATTCACCCCAGAGTTCCGCAACCGGCTCGACGCCATGATTTCGTTCAAGGCGCTCAACAGTGAAGTCATCCTGCGTGTGGTCGACAAGTTCCTGACGCAGCTCGAAGGCCAACTGCACGAGAAGAAAGTCGAAGCCCATTTCACCAACGCCCTCAAATCCTGGTTGGCAGAAAAAGGCTTCGACCCCGTCATGGGCGCACGCCCGATGGAGCGGCTGATCCAGGACATGATCCGCGCCGCGTTGGCCGACGAGTTGCTATTCGGCCGGCTCGCCAGCGGCGGCAAGGTGACCATCGATATCGATCTGGACAACGAGAAGATAAAGCTGACATTCGACCGCGACCAGGTTTCCGAACCTGCCGCTGTCTGAATGAGGCCAGCCGGAAAAAAGGACTCCATTCGGACTTCCCAAACTGCTGACGAACCCCGGCCCGAAGAGCGGGGTTTCGGCGAATCTTTGGAAGGGGTACAAACCCCTTCCAAAAGTTTGTTAAACCGGCCTGAAAGCCGGTTCTGAATAGTTGTTACTTTCTCTTGACATAAGACGGTAATTGCTTGACATCACATGTATAAGCAAGTATTTTGGAAAAGTGATACTAAAAATTCCAAATGAACTTTTAAAGGGGGGAAGAAAGAGTATGAGCCGTAAACAAGCAATGATGGATTATGTCAGGCAAGCTTGCAATGATAGAAGCTGCGGGTATTCCCAGGATTTAACAAAACGTTGGCGCAAGCCGGATGTAGATTGCTCTAGTCTTATGTATCTGGCTGCTCATGCAGCAGGGTATAACGTACCAACAGGAAGTGGCAACACACAATCCATGAGGCGGGACTTCACAGCAGCTGGCTTCAAGTGCCTGCCTTTTAGTGGAAACTTCAACGACGCACAACCAGGCGACATTTACCTACACGATGATCATCATACAGAAATGTATTTTGGAAACGGGCAATTCGGTGGAGCTCACTGGGATAAGGACGGAAGGCCAGGCGACTCGTCTGGCGGGGAGGTATGTTTCGGCCCTGTCTACATTGTCAGCAATAAA